>DASVTN010000034.1:0-44557 GCA_036387555.1 Allosphingosinicella sp.
TAGCCCCAGCGCGCTATGATGTTTGTGCAACTCAAGGGACCTCCAAAGGCGGTAGTTGACGACGAGGCTGCCTTGCGGTTGTTGGAAGTCCCCATGGGGCAGCGAGGGCGGATATATGGGTGCTTCGCCCCCCTGTAAAGACTTGCTTTTTCCTTCGCTAAATCAGAGGCTTGGATGACAGAGAGAAGGCCTACGCCAGAGGGTGTCGCGGCTGCGGCGAAACGCATCGCGCCGCACGTCGTGGCGACTCCGATTCTGCCGTTCGAATGGCGGGGCGCGACTTTTTGGGTGAAGGCCGAATGCCTGCAGGAAGGCGGCAGCTTCAAGCTCAGGGGCGCCACGAACCGGCTGCTGCTGCTGAGCGAGGCGGAGCGCGAGCGGGGCGTCGTCGCTTTCTCCTCGGGCAATCACGCCCAGGGCGTCGCCATTGCCGCCCGGCGGCTGGGGATCAGGGCGACGATCGTCATGCCCGCCGATGCGCCGGCGGTGAAGCGCGAGGCGACTCTGGCCGCGGGCGCCGAGATCGTCGCCTACGAGCGCGCCACCCAAAGCCGGGAGGAGATCGCCGCCCGACTGGCGGCCGAGCGGGGCGCCGCCCTCGTCCCGTCGTTCGACGACGTCGACGTCATCGAAGGGCAGGGGAGCGTCGGGATCGAGATCGGGGCGCGGCTCGGCGGCTCGCCCGACCGGGTGCTCGTCCCCTGCGGCGGGGGCGGGCTCGCGGCGGGGATCGCCCTTGCGCTTCCCGAAGCGCAGGTGGTGACGGTAGAGCCCGAAGGCTGGGACGACATGGCCCGCTCCCTGGAATCGGGGACTCCGGTTCCGGTCCGCGAGCCTGCGCCGCCGACGCGCTGCGATGCGCTGCAGACGAAGCTGGTCTCGCCGCTGACCCTGGGCGCGCTTCGCGGCTCGGGCGCCCGCGGAGTCTGGGTGACGGAGGCGGAGATCGAGGCGGCGATGGCCTTCGCGGCCCGGCATCTGAGGATCGTCGCCGAGCCCGGCGGAGCGGTGGCCCTGGCCGCCCTGCTCGCCGGCAAGGCTGGGCCGGTGACGGAGCGGACGGTGGTCGTGGTCTCGGGCGGAAATGTCGATCCGGCGCTCTACGCCGGCATCCTCGCCGCTCAGGCCGCGGAGGCGCAGCGGTAGCCGGCGGGATCGATCCGGGCCGCGGGCGAAGCCGCCTCGACCTCGCGCGTCAGCGCCTCGAGCTGAAGCCCAAGAGTCCTCAGCTCCGCCGCGAACGCCTCCCCGTCATGGCCGGGGCGGGCGAGCGCCGCCGCCTCGAGCAGTGTGTCGAGCATCATCGACAGGCTCGGCAGGATCGTCTCCTCGATCCGCTCGAAGGCCTCGTCCAGCTCTCGTTTCGGGTCCGCATCGGCCATGGCAGCGCAAGCTACGCCTCCGGCTTTAACCATTCGTAAAAGGGGGGGCTGTTTTCGCGCCGCTCCCGGTGGCACAAGCCGACGCGATGACCGGATTCGCCGCCACCATATTGTCGATCGCCGTCCTCGCCGTCTTCGCCCTCGTCGCCGGCGGCGCCTATCTGCTGATCAAGCGCAGGGAGCGCAAGCAGGGCACCCTCATGCTGATCGCCGCGGCCGTCCTGTTCGGCAACGTGCTGGTCTGGACGGTGTGACCAGAGCACCACCGTCATTTCGGCATCATCCGTCATCCCGGCGAAGGCCGGGATCCATGAACACGGAAGGTGGAGACTGGAACGATGAAGCCTCGCCTCGACTGCGAGCCTCGGCGTTCATGGATCCCGGCCTTCGCCGGGATGACGGGTCAAATCACCTGATCGAGCCGCTTTTCCTCACCGGCCGGCAGGCCTTGGACTTTTCGAGAGAAGGCGCAAAGACGCAAGGCGCGACGTAGAAAAGCGTTCTCTGCGTGGTGTCTTCGCGCCTTTGCGGCTTCTCTTGAAAAAGGCGGCGCGGCGCCGGGCGGTCAGGCGCAAGCGCAGTCCAGCAGCCTGGGGTTCGAACTGGCGGCGCGCCGGACGCTGAAGCCGGTTCAGAGTGACCGCAATCGGCCACCTTCACCGTATCGGGCAGCTCGGATCCAGCCTGAAGTCGAGATACTGGTCCACCGCCTTCATCAGCTGAGGCATCTCGTTGACGAAGAAGTGGTTCGCCTGCGGGATGGTGGAGTGGTGGATGGTGATGTGCTTCTGGGTGCGCAGCTTGTCGACCAGCTTCTGGACCGCGTTCGGGGTCACCACCTCGTCGCCCTCGCCCTGGACGATGATGCCGGAGGCGGGGCAGGGGGCGAGGAAGGTGAAATCGTACATGTTCGCCGGAGGCGCGATCGAGATGAAGCCGCGCACCTCGGGCCGCCGCATCAGCAATTGCATTCCGATCCAGGCGCCGAAGCTGAAGCCGCCGATCCAGGTCGTCTCCGCTTCGGGATGGATCTGCTGGACCCAGTCCAGCGCCGAGGCCGCGTCGGACAATTCGCCGATGCCGTTGTCGAACACGCCCTGGCTCTTGCCCACCCCCCGGAAGTTGAAGCGCAGGGTCGCGAAGCCCCGCCTCACGAAAGTCTTGTAGAGAGCCTGGACGATGGCGTTGTTCATCGTCCCCCCGCCCTGCGGATGGGGGTGGAGGATCAGGGCGACGGGCGCCCGGGGCCGGGGGCCGGGGCTGAATCGGCCTTCGAGACGGCCTTCGGGACCGGGGAAAATGACTTCGGGCATTGCACCTGCGAACCGCTAGGGGGAAAGAGCGGGGCTGCCCCCGCGCGCATGCGGCTCTATATAGGGTCACGCGCCCGCCGTGCAATTTGAAAGGGAAGTCGTGCCTCAACGCATCTACCTCGACCACGCCTCGACCACCCCGATCCTTCCGCAGGCGGCCGCGGCGATTGCGCAAGCCTGCGGCGCCTGGGCCAATCCGTCCTCGCCCCATGCCGAGGGGCGGGCGGTGAGGGCCCTGCTCGAGGACGCTCGGCGCAGGATCGCCGCGGCTCTCGGTTCCGATTCCACCCTCGTCTTCACCTCCGGCGCCACCGAAGCGATCTCGCTGGTGTTCGAGCGGGCGCGGGCGAAGGACCGGATCGTCGGCTCCGTCGAGCATCCGGCGGTGCTCCGAAGCGCTCCGGACGCACGCCAGATCGCCGTCAATCCCGACGGCACCCTCGATCTTGCCGACCTGGACCGGGCCCTCGAAGGCGCCGACACGCCGCTGGTCGCCGTGCAGTCGGTCAACAACGAGACCGGGGTCATCCACCCGATCGCCGAGGTCGGGGCACGGGTGAAGGCGGCGGGCGGGCTCCTCCTCACCGACTGCGCCCAGAGCGCGGGCAAGCTTCCGCTTCCCGACGCGGATTTCGTCGTCGTCGCCGCGCACAAGTTCGGCGGCCCTCCGGGCACAGGCGCGCTGCTGGTCCGCGACACGGCCGCGCTCGAGGCGATCGGCGGCCAGGAGGGCGGCTTGCGCCCCGGCACCGCCGCCGTCCCCTCGATCATGGGCTTCGCCGCCGCCTGCGAGGCGGACCACGGCTGGTACGAGGAGGCGGTACGCCTGCGCGCCCGGCTGGACGAGGGCATCGCCGCCGCCGGAGGCGAGATCGTCGCTGCCGGGGCGCCGCGCATCGCAACCATCGCCTGCTACCGGATGCCCGGCGTTCCCGGCGCGGCGCAGATGATGCAGCTCGATCTCGCGGGAATCGCCGTCACCGCCGGAAGCGCCTGCGCTTCGGGAAGCCTCAAGACCAGTCACGTCCTCACCGCCATGGGCTGGCCGGAGGAGGCCGCGCGCGAAGTCATCCGGGTCAGCTTCGGCCCGCAGACGACGGCGGGCGACATCGACGCGCTGCTCGACCAGTGGGCGGCGATGTACGGGAAACGCCGGGCGGCGTGACCGGGCCGATCTACCTCGACTACCAGGCGACGACCCCGCTCGCGCCGGAGGCGGCGGCGGCGATGCGGCCCTGGCTCGACTCGCATTTCGCAAATCCGCACAGCAGCCACCGCATGGGCCGCGAAGCCGCCGCGGCGGTTGAGGTCGCGCGGGAGCGGGTGATGGCGGCACTGACGGCCTCCCTCCCTGGAAGGGAGCCGTTGGGGGCGGGTCCGCCGAAGGCGGCCGAAACTCAGGCGCCGACCCCTCCCTTCGAGGGAGGAGAGCTGTACTTCACCTCCGGCGCCACCGAAGCGATCAACTGGGCGCTCAAAGGCGCCGCCGCCCGCCTGCCGGCCGCTCGTCGACGGATCGTGGCCCTGGCGACGGAGCATGCCGCCGTCCTCGACTCGGTCGGTTATCTCGCCGGCTGGGGCTTCGACGTCGAGATCCTCCCGGTGCGGCCCGACGGGCTCGTCGATCTCGCCGCCCTCGAAGCCGCGCTCGCCAGCCCCACCGGCCTCGTCTCCGCGATGCTGGTCAACAACGAGATCGGAGTGATCCAGCCCGTCGCCGAAATCTCCGCTCTCGCCCGTTCCGCCGGCGCGCTCTTCCTGTGCGACGCCGTTCAGGGCTTCAGCCGAGTCCCGCTCCCGCTCGCCGGCTTCGACATGGTCGCCGTCTCCGCCCACAAGGTCCACGGCCCCAAGGGGATCGGCGCACTGTGGGTGCGCGACGGGATCGATCTCGATCCCCTGCTCCACGGAGGCGGCCAGGAAGCGGGGCTGCGCTCGGGCACGCTCTCGCCCGCTTTGTGCGTCGGCTTCGGCGAGGCCGCCCGGCTGCTCGTGGAGCGGGCCGAGGAGGATCATGCCCATGTCGAGCTCTTGTGGGAGATCGCGCTCGAGCTGATGGCGTCCTGGAACCTCAACGGCTCCGCCGAGCATCGCTACAAGGGCAATCTCAGCCTTCGCCGCGACGGCATCGACTCGGCCCGCCTCATTTCAAAGGTCCGCTCGGTCGCCTTTTCCGCCGGCTCGGCCTGCGCCAGCGGCTCCGGCCGCCCGAGCCACGTCCTCGCCGCTCTGGGCCTCACTGATCGCCAGGCGCGCTCGAGCCTGCGCTTCGGCTTCGGCCGCTATACGACTCAGAAGCAGCTTCTGGACGCGCTGACGATCGTCGACAGCCATGCGCTTCTCCAGCTGGACGAAATGCCATGACCATCGTCCGCTTCGTCTCCGCCGACGGCAACCACATCCAGCAGGTGACCGGAGCGCCCGGCGAGCGCCTGCTCGACCTCGCCCAGGCTCACGGCCAGCCGCTCGAAGGAACCTGCGAGGGCCAGATGGCCTGCTCGACCTGCCACGTCGTCGTCGCCGCCGAGGATTTCGAGAAGCTTCCGCCCGCCGCCGAGGAGGAGGAGGACCTGCTCGATCTCGCCGCCCGGGTGACGAGGACGTCGCGCCTGGCCTGCCAGATCGTCCTCGACGCGGGCCTCGAGACGCTTACCGTGCGGATGCCGGGCGAGGCGCACGACATGCAGGGGAGATGAACATGCTCGACCGCCGACATTTCCTTGCCGCCGGAGCCGCCTTCGCCGCCGCCGCCTGCACCCGCGCCTCCGCGCCCGATCCCGGGGCGGACGCCGCCGCCGACTCGGCCCGCCTGGAGGCGATCCGGGCGACGCTCGGCCCCGGCGGCCGCCTCGGCGTGGCGGCGATCGACACCGGGTCGGGCCGCGAGCTGCTCTTCGACGCCGGGTCGCGCTACGCAATGGCCTCGACCTTCAAGCTTCCGCTCGCCGCGGCGGTGCTGGACCTGGCCGACAAGGGCAAGCTGTCCCTGGAGGAGAAGCTGCCTTTCCCGCCGGGCAAGCCTGTCGCCCACTCGCCGATGGCCGAGAGATACGGCTCCGAAGGCGGCCTGTCGGCGATCCGCCTGTGCTCGGCGATCGTCGAGCTGAGCGACAATGGCGCGGCCAACATGCTCCTCGAGCGGATCGGCGGGCCCGAGGCGCTGACCCGGTTCATCCGCGGCCATGGCGATCCGGTGACCCGCCTCGACCGGGTCGAGACGGAGCTCAACTCCAACCTGCCGGGCGATCCGCGCGACACCACGACCCCGGCCGCCATGGCACGCCTCGTGCGCACCCTGGTCCTGGGCGATTCGCTCGCCGAGCAATCGCGCCGGCACCTTTCCACCTGGCTGACCAAGTCGGTGCCGGGTCCGGACCGGCTGAAGGCGGGCTTCCCGGCTCCGCCGTGGCTGGTCGGGCACAAGACCGGCACCGGCGCCAACGGCGCCGTCAACGACGTCGCCGTCGCCTGGCGCTCGGGCAGGCCGCCCGTGGTCGTCGCCTGCTACCAGAGCGGCGGGAATGCGGCCGGCCCGGTCCGAGCCGCCGCCCATGCGGCGGTGGGGAGGCTGGTGGCGGAGCGGTTCGCCTGACCGTCATCCCGGCGAAGCCGGGACCTCGGGGGAGACCTGCCGAGACTTCTTGCCCTGAGGTCCCGGCTTCCGCCGGGATGACGGCGAGGCGACCATCTTGCGTCCTTCTCCCGCTTCCACCATATGCGCCGCGGGAGTCGGGCGGACGGCGCTCTCGCCAACCCGGTCAGGTCCGGAAGGAAGCAGCCGTAACGAGTTCAAGCGCCGGGTCGTTTCCGGCTCCCACCGCGCAGCGCGCACTAGGATAGCGAAGCTATCTTTGAGACGCGCAAGCGCGGCCAGCCTCGCTTCAAGCGAGGTCTGACGGCGCGGCTTTGCCGCGACGCCGCTCACCGGCGCCGAAAGGCGTCATCCCGGCGAAAGCCGGGACCTCGGGGAGGCCCGCCGGGACTTCTTGTCCTGGGATCCCGGCTTTCGCCGGGATGACGGAATAGGCTAGGCTCCCCGATATGTCCGAATCCCCCGACGACTCTCCAGGCCTCGGCCTCGGCCTCGACGAGCCGCCGCAGCCCGCCAAGGCCCAGCCCTACCGGGTGCTCGCCCGCAAATACCGGCCGCAGAGCTTCGCCGAGCTGATCGGGCAGGATTCGATGGTCCAGACGCTGGGCAATGCGATCGCTCGCGACCGGCTCGCCCACGCCTTCCTCCTCACCGGCGTGCGCGGGGTCGGCAAGACCTCGACGGCGCGGCTGATCGCCAAGGCGCTGAACTGCATCGGCCCGGACGGGCAGGGCGGCCCCACCATCAGCCCGTGCGGAACCTGCGAGCCCTGCCGCGCGATCGCGGAGGGGCGCCATATCGACGTCGTCGAGATGGACGCCGCAAGCCATACCGGGGTCGACGACGTCCGCGAGATCATCGAGGCGGTGCGCTATTCCGCCGTCTCCGCCCGCTACAAGGTCTACATCGTCGACGAAGTCCACATGCTGTCGAAGAACGCGTTCAACGCGCTTCTCAAGACACTGGAGGAACCCCCTCAGCACGTTAAGTTTCTTTTCGCAACGACGGAGGTCAACAAGGTCCCCGTCACCGTCCTCTCGCGCTGCCAACGCTTCGATCTGAGGCGGATTCCGGCCGAGAAGCTCGCCGCCCATTTCGGCGAGGTCGCCGCCAGGGAAGGGGTGGAGGTCGAGCCGGAGGCGCTCGCGCTCATCGCCCGCGCCGCCGAAGGCTCCGCCCGCGACGGCCTCTCCATCCTCGATCAGGCCATCGCCCACGGCCCCGGCGGAGTGAGCGCCGATCAGGTGCGCACGATGCTCGGCCTCTCCGACCGCGGCGCCATCCGGCGCCTGCTCGGAGTGCTCCTGAGCGGCGAGGCCCAGGGCGCGCTCGCCGCCCTGCGCAACCAATATGATCTTGGAGTCGAGCCCAGCGCGGTGCTTCGCGGCCTTCTGGAGAGCGTCCACGGAATCACCCGCGCCAAGGTCGGGGGAGCCGAGGACGCGGCCCAGTCGGCCGAGGAGCGCGACGCCTATTCGGATTGGGCGAGCCGCCTCTCCTACGCCGCCGTCCACCGCCTCTGGCAGCTCCTCCTCAAGGGCCTCGCCGAAGTGAACGGCGCGCCGATGCCACTGGAGGCCGCCGAGATGGCGCTGCTCCGGATCATCCACGCCTCCGAGCTTCCCGATCCCGCAACCCTGCTCGAGAAGCTCGCCAACGGCGAGGCCGTCCCGGCCCGGACGGCGGCGGCGCCGCCGGCGGCGGGGCAGGGCGCCGCGGCGTTTCCATCGAGCTTCCGGCACATGATCGAGCTGCTCGAGACCAAGGGCCGCCGCCACCTCGCCCAGCAGCTCCACGATTATGCCCGGCTGGTCGCCTTCGCCCCGCCCGAGCTGGTCCTCTGCCTCGAAAGCCCGATCGCCACCCGCGACCTGGCGCTGGCGCTGAAGGACGTGACCGGCCACGCCTGGCAGGTCAGGACCGAGGATTCGGGGGGCGAGCCGTCGCTTCGCGACCAGGATCTCGCGGCCAAGAAGGCAGAAGAACAGTCGGTGCTCGAAACCCCCCTGGTCAAAGCCGCGTTCGAGGCATTCCCGGGGGCGGAGCTCGCAAGCTACAGCCTTGATGAACAACGGAGCGCGTAAATGCCGGATTTCGACGAGATCATGAAAATGGCCCAGAATGCCCAGGCCGAGCTGATGAAGGCCCAGGAAGGCCTGGACAAGATCGAGGTCGAGGGTCTTTCCGGCGGCGGCCTGGTCAGGATTCGGGCCACCGCCAAGGGACGGATCGTCGCCGTCGACATCGACGAGAGCCTCCTGGTTCCGTCCGAAAAGCAGATGGTCGAGGATCTGGTCGCAGCCGCGATCAACGACGCCCGTCTCAAGGCCGACCAGGCGGCGCAGGGCGAGATGTCGAAGATGACCTCCGGCCTCCAGCTCCCGCCTGGCTTCAAGATGCCGTTCTGACGCATCCGAAGGACGCGTCATCCCGGCGAAAGCCGGGATCTCGGGGCGACCCGCTCCTCCGTCACCCCGGCGAAAGCCGGGGTCGCGGGGAGACCCGCTCCTCCGTCATCCCGGCGAAAGCCGGGATCTCGGGAGACCCGCCGAGACTTCTTGTCCTGAGGTCCCGGCTTTCGCCGGGATGACGAATTATTGGCCGTTCGCCTCAGGCACGGGTTCGGGCACAGGCTCCGGCGCCGCCGCTGGGTCCGCGACCGCCGGCGCCTCCGGAACCTGCTCATATTCCTCGCCCGGAAGCGCGACCGGCGGCGCCGCCTTCGCCTTGGGCGCCGACTTGCGCCGCGCCGGAGCCTCGGGCTCCCGCTCTGGAGCCGCGGCCTCGCCTTCGTAGACGCAGCGGTCCAGCCCGTCCCTGGCGACCACTCCGATCCGCGCGGAGATGGCGTTGCCGTAGCGCCGGGTGAAGCCCTTGGGCGCCGTCGCCCCGCGCTTCTTGGGCAGGGGCAGGACCGCCGCGATCCGCGCCGCCTCGAGGCGGCTCAGCGCGCTCGCGTCATGGTTGAAGTAGCGCTGCGCCCCGGCATTGACGCCATAGGTGCCGATCCCCGTCTCCGCGACGTTGAGATAGACCTCCATGATCCGCCTTTTGCCCCACATGTTCTCGATGAGCAGCGTGAACCAGGCTTCGAGCCCCTTTCGGAAATAGCCGCCGCCCTGCCACAGGAAGGCGTTCTTCGCCGTCTGCTGGCTGATCGTCGAGCCGCCGCGGATCACCGATCCGCCCCTCGCGTTGCGCCGCATCGCCGCCGCGATCGCGTCCTGATCGAAGCCCCAGTGGGCGCAGAACTTGCTGTCCTCCGCCGCGATCGCCGCCCGGACCGCGTCGCGGTCGATCCTCTCCAGGCTCATCCAGTCACGCGCGACGTGCCGCCCGGTCAGCCGGTCGCCCAGCATGGTGAAGGTGATCGGCGGGTTCACCACCCGGTAGAGGAGGACCCAGAGGATGCTGACGAGGACGAAGAGGAGCACGGCCGAAACCGTCCAGACGACGATCCGCCCGAACCAGCCCCGCTTCCTCGCTCTCGCCCGTGCCATGGCAATCCGTTAGCCGCCTCGCTTGCGGCCGTCATGCTGAACTTGCTTCTGAATGGGCGCGGAGCCGCCTCGCGGACGAGAGGCTCGGCCCTTGAAGCAAGTTCCGGGTGACGGCGGAGCCGCGCCGGCGGTAGACGTGGCGAATGAAAACCAGCTTCCTCCTGTTCGCCGCCGCCTTGGGCGCGGCCTGTCCGGCGCTCGCCGAATCCCCCACCTCCGTCCGTCCGTTCGAGGCGCCGATCGTGCTGGGCACCCGGCACCTGATCCACTCGCCGGCGCTGAGGGAGCCGCGCGAGATCAACGTCCGCCTCCCCGCCAGCTATGCCGACACGAAGGCGAACCGCTCCTACCCGGTGCTCTATGTCCTCGACGGCGGGGTCGACCAGGATTTCCCGCACATCGCCGGGCTCGCTCAACATGGCGAGATAAGCGGCACTTTCGACGAGTTCATCGTCGTGGGAATAACCACCACGACGAAGCGGATCTGGGAGCTCACCTTCCCGACCAGGGACGAACGCTACATCACCTACATCCGCCCCGACGGCCAGCCGGCGCGGTTCGGCACCGGAGGCGGCTCGGACAGGTTCCGCCGGTTCCTCGCCGAGGAGGCGATCCCTTTCATCGAGGGCAAGTACCGGACCAGCGGCCGCCGAACCCTGATGGGTGAGTCGCTGGCCGGCTTGTTCGTGGTCGACACGCTGCTTCGCCGGCCCGGGCTCTTCAACGATTATATCGCGATCAGCCCGAGCCTGTGGTGGAACCGCGAGGAACTGGGCGAGCGCGCGGCGGCCATGCTGAAGGCCAATGATTATTCGGACCGGCGCCTGTATCTGACCATGGCCAACGAGGGCGGAACCATGCGCCGCGGCCTCGACAGGCTCGTCGCCGCCCTTCGGACACCTGCGGCCGGCGCTCTCAAATGGACCTGGATCGATCGCCGCCACAGCGAGCATCACGGCAGCATCTACCACCTCGCCGCCCTCGACGCGCTCCGCACTCTCTACCCCGTGCCCTACCGGCCGGGCTCGCCCTTGCCGTGGCTGTGGATCGGCGAGATGCCGAAGCTCGGCGAAGCCGCCGAGGCGGACAAGAAGATCCCGTGCACCGCCCAGCGCGCCCGCCGGGTCACCTTCGCCGAGGTGGAGGCCGATCCGGCGAAATGGGAGGCGCTGTGCGTCCTCTCCCCGCTCGGCCAGGCGCCCGAGCCGAGGGAATGGTCGAGGAACTGGAGCGCGCGGCCGTAACCGTCATCCCGGCGAAAGCCGGGACCCCAGGCCGGAAAGTCCCGGCGGGTCTCCCCGAGGCCCCCGCTTTCGCCGGGGTGACGGCCTGCGCCGCCCTCAGCTCGCCGGAAGAAGCCGCCGCTCGCCGGCCAGGCCCATCAGCGCCTTCTGCAGCTTCTCGAACGCCCGGACCTCGATCTGCCGGATCCGCTCGCGGCTGACGTCGTAGACCTGGCTCAGCTCCTCGAGCGTCTTGGGCTCGTCGGTCAGGCGCCGCTCGGTCAGGATATGCTTCTCGCGGTCGTTCAGCGCCTTCATCGCCTCCACGAGCAGCTCGTGCCGGACCTGGCTCTCCTGGGCGTCGGCCACCCGCTCGTCCTGGAGCGGATCGGTGTCGACCAGCCAATCCTGCCACTGGCCGTCGCCTTCCTCGCGGAGCGAGACGTTGAGCGAGGTGTCCCCGCCCATCGACATGCGCCGGTTCATCGAGATGACGTCTTCCTCGCTGACGCCCAGATCGGTGGCGATCTTGGTCACGTCCTCGGGCTTGAGATCGCCGTCCTCGAACGCCTCGATCTGGTTCTTCATCCGCCTCAGGTTGAAGAACAGCTTCTTCTGGGCCGCGGTCGTGCCCATCTTCACGAGGCTCCACGAACGCAGGATATATTCCTGGATCGAGGCCCGGATCCACCACATGGCGTAGGTGGCGAGGCGGAAGCCCCTTTCCGGCTCGAACTTCTTCACGCCCTGCATCAGGCCGATATTGCCTTCGGAGATGAGCTCTGACGTCGGCAGGCCGTAGCCGCGATAGCCCATCGCGATCTTGGCGACGAGGCGCAGGTGCGAGTTGACCAGCTTGGCCGCCGCATCGGTGTCCTGATGCTCGGTCCAGCGCTTGGCCAGCATATATTCCTCCTCGGGGGCGAGGATCGGGAATTTCTTGATCTCGGAGAGATAGCGGTTGAGACCCGCTTCGCCGCTCATTGCGGGGATCGTCGCCGGGACGTTTCTGCCGCTAGCCATCTGCCTCACTCACTCCTGTGGTTTTCCAGCTGCTTTTGACCTTGCCGGGACCGCCTCCCTTATACCGCCAGCGCGCTTAACAGTTGCTGCATATCCGACGGAGCGTCGCTTTTGAACGACAAGGGGGCCGCTGTCACGGGATGGATGAACCCAAGCTCCGCGGCGTGCAGCGCCTGCCGTTCAAAACCCAGCCTTTTCAATAACTCCCGAACGGCCGGTCGGGTCCTTCCATAAGCGGGATCGCCGAGCAGCGGATTGCCGATCGAGGTCATGTGGACCCGCACCTGGTGGGTGCGCCCCGTTTCCAGGCGGCATTCGATCAGCGCCGAGTCCCGCAAGGGGCGAATCAGGCGGTAATGGGTCACCGCCCTCTTGCCCCGATCCTCCTCGACGATCGCCATCTTCTGGCGATTGGCCGACGAGCGGGCGAGCGGTGCGTCGACCGTCCCCGCGGGCGGGTTCGGCACGCCGGCGACGACCGCGAGATAGCGGCGGTCGATGCTGTGCCTGGCGAACTGCGCCGCCAGCCCCTCATGGGCGCGGTCGCTCTTGGCGACAACGAGCAGCCCCGAAGTGCCCTTGTCGATCCGGTGCACGATCCCGGGCCGGGCGACGCCCCCGATTCCGGAAAGCCGCCCCGAGCAATGGTGGAGGAGGGCGTTGACCATCGTGCCGTCGAAATTGCCCGCCGCCGGATGGACGACCATCCCCGCCGGCTTGTCGACGACGAGCAGGTGATCGTCCTCGAAGACGATGTCGAGCGCGATGTCCTGGGCCTCGTTTTGAGCCTGGGCCGGCTCCGGGACGACGACCTCATAGGCCCCGGCGACAGCCTTCGTCGCCGGATCGCGGACCGGGCCGGCGGGACCCGTCACCTGGCCGCTGCTGATCAGCGCCTTGAGCCGCTCGCGCGACAAGGTCGGCAGAGCCGCGGCGAGCGCCCGATCGAGTCGCTGACCCGCAGCATCGGCGGCGATCGTGGCGGTGATGAGAGACTCCCCCCGGGTCATTCCGGAAGCGATGTGGGCAGGGCCAGGACCAATATCAAGCCGTGGCGCCCGCGGCCGTTCCCGTCATCCCGGCGAAGGCCGGGACCTCGGGACGAGACGTCTCGGCGGGTCTCCCCGAGGTCCCGGCTTTCGCCGGGATGACGTGCCGGTCCTCTTGCAACTCGATTCCCATGCGGCCAATAGAGGCCAAACCGGCTCGACAGGGGCATCGATCGTCATGAAATCCCACGAATTCGCGAGCCTCCTTTGCTCCCGGCTGTGCCACGACCTGCTGAGCCCGGTCGGCGCCCTCAACAACGGCATCGAATTGCTCGCCGACGAGCATGATCCGGAGATGCGCGCGCGCTGCATGGACCTGCTCGGCGAAAGCGCCCGGGCGTCCGCCAACAAGCTCAAGTTCTTCCGCCTGGCCTTCGGCGCCGCCGGCGGCTTCGGCGACGAGGTCGACACGCGCGAGGCGCGGGTCGCGATCGAGGGCCTGTTCGGCGGCGACGGCCGAATCCAGCTCGGCTGGATGGTCGACGAGCCGACGATGAGCAAGCCGGCGCTCAAGGTGCTCCTCAACCTCGTCCTGATCGCCGGCGACGCCCTCGTGCGCGGCGGCCGGCTCGACGTGGGAGCCGAGAAGCATGGCGGCGGAGTGGACATCGTCGTCCGCGCCGACGGGCCCCGGATCGTCCTCGATCCCGAGCTGAAGCGGGCCCTGCTCGGCGAGCTGTCGGAAGACGCGATCGCTCCGCGCGGAGCCGCCGCCTGGCTCGTCCACTGCCTGCTCGCCGACTGCGGCGGCGAGGTCCAGGTTGCCGACCAGGAGGAAGGCGTGCTGCTGGTGGGAGCGTCCATCCCGGCGCCCTGAACGTCATCCCGGCGAAAGCCGGGACCTCGGGGAGACCCGCCGCGCCTTCTCGACCCGAGGTCCCGGCTTTGCCTGGGTGACGGGTCAACCGTAAACGCCTTCTTAACCAACCCGTCCTAAGCCCGTCCGGCGAATGCACTCCGCGGGGCCCCGGTGGACGATCTCATCAACGATTTCATCGCCGAGACCCGTGAGATGCTCGAGGCGCTCTCCGGGGAGATCGTCGCCTGGGAGGCGATGCCCGGCGACCGCGCCCGACTCGACGAGATTTTCCGCTTCGTCCACACCGTCAAGGGCAACAGCGGCTTCTTCGACCTTCCCCGTATCCGCGCCCTCAGCCACGCCGCCGAGGACGCTCTCTCCGCGGTCCGGTCCGGCGCCCGTCTCCCCGACGCCCGGCTGGTCAGCGCCGTCCTCGCCGTCATCGACCGCCTCGCCGAGCTTGTGGAGGCTCTGGAGACGGGCGAGGCGCTTGCGAGCGAGGACGACACCGCCCTCATAAACGCCTTGTCGCCCCATTCTTCTTCCGGATCCCTCGAAGCGGAAGCCGCCCCGGCTTTGCCTTCCGCCCGGGCCTCGAGCCGGACCATCCGCCTCCCGGTCGACCTGCTCGACCGGATGATGAGCGGCATTTCCGATCTGGTCCTGGCCCGCAACGAGCTCTCCCGGCGGATCCGCGCCACCGGCGACGCCGAGATGCTGGCCGCCTTCGAGCGGGTCTCCGTCACCGTCGCCGATCTTCGCGATTCGATCACCCGGACCCGGATGCAGCGGATCGACAACCTTTTCGCGCCCTTGCCCCGGATGGTCCGCGATATTTGCGGCCAGACCGGCAAGCAGGTCGCGCTCGAGATCGACGGCGGCGATGTCGAGATCGATCGCGAGATGCTCGAGATGATCCGCGATCCGCTCACCCACATCGTCCGCAACGCGATCGACCACGGCATCGAGGATCCTTCCGAGCGCCGCCGCGCGGGCAAGGAGGAATCCGGCCGCCTTCGGGTCTCCGCCCGCCAGGCCGGCAACCAGATACTGCTCGAAATCTCCGACGACGGCGGCGGCATCGACGGCGACAGGCTCATCAGCCGGGCGGTCGACGCCGGGGTCGTGACCGCCGAACGGGCCGGCAGGCTAAGCGAGGCGGAGAAGAATGCGCTGATTTTCGAGCCAGGCCTCTCGACGGCCGCCGAGGTGACCGACCTTTCCGGCCGAGGCGTCGGAATGGACGTGGTCCGGGCGAACGTGGAGCGGATCGGCGGCCTCGTCGAGATCGAGAGCCGGCGGGGGCAGGGGGTCGTCCTCACGCTGAGGGTTCCGCTGACCCTCACCATCATCCCGGCCCTGACCGTCGCCGCCGCCGGCCAGGTCTACGCCATCCCCCGCTCGGCGATCGAGGAGATCGTCCGGGTCAGGGGCGGAGCGGTCCGGGTCGAGACCGCCGGCGGCGCCGCCTTCGCGACGGTGCGCGGCCGCCGCCTTCCGCTCGTCTGCCTGCGCAAGTCGCTCGGCCGCGAACCCCCGCCGGATCCGGCGGCGCAGTGCCTCGTCCTTCTGAAGCCGGCCGGAGCCGATCTCTACGCGCTCGCGGTCGACGACATCTTCGACCATGAGGAGCTGGTGGTGAAGCCCGCCGCGCCCGCCGTGATCGCCGCCGGGCTCTACGCCGGCACCACCATCGCCGACGACGGCAAGCCCGTCCTCCTTCTCGATCCGCCCGGCATTGCCTCCAAGGCCGGGCTCTCGCTGCACCGCCGCCGCTCCGCGGTCGAGGCCGCGCCCGCGCCCGCGGCCGGGGCGGAGGAAGGACCGCCGGCGCTCCTCTTCAGGACGCTCGCGGGCAGGCTGCGCCTCGTGCCCGTCGCCGCCGTCCGGCGGATCGACGACGTCCGCCCCGAAGCGGTCCGCCTGAGCGCGGGCCGGCTGCACGTCGCGCTCGGCGACACCCTGCTTCCGCTCGAAGGCTGCGGCTCCTCGCCGCCGGAGCGCCCGATCCGGCTGATCCGCCTCGGCGACGGCCGGTGCGAGATCGCCTACGGCTTCGCCGACGTCGTCGACATCATCCCGGTTCCGGCCGGGCTTCTGCCCGCGCGGGAGCCGGGAGAGGTGGGCGGAGTCGTCCTCGTCGGCGGCGAGCAGGTCGAGACGCTCGACCTTCACTGGCTCTTCGCCCGCCACTCCGTCTCTCCCCGGGCGGTCGCGGCACGGCCCGTCTGCGCCATCCCCGCCGGCGATCCGTTCATGGATTCCATCCTCCGCCCCCTCGTCGAGAGCGCCGGCTATACGGTCGTCGCCAGCGGCGAGCCGGGCAGCGAGGGCGCCGCCATCGTCATCGCCGGAGCCGAAGAGTGCGAGGCCGCCGCTCCCACGGGCGCGCGGATCGTCAGGATAAAGGCCGAGGCCGAAGGCGAAGGGGTCCACCGCTACGACCGCGAGGCCGTCCTCGCCGCCCTCGCCGGCGAGGACCGCCCGAAACGGAGGCGCCGCCGTGGCTGATCTCCTGCTCATCGTCAGGCTCGCGGGCGAGCGCATCGCGCTTCCCGCCGCCGACGTCGAATCGGTGGTGGAGATCGATTCGCTCACGCCCGTTCCAGGGGCCGCCGGCCATGTCGCGGGGCTCGCCGCGCTCCGGAGCCGGGTGCTCACCGTGATCGACTGCCTCGCCTCGCTCGATCCCTCGCGAACCCTTCCGGAAGACTGTTCGGAAGCGGTGATGGCGGTGGTCGACGGCCACCCCTACGCACTGCTCGTCGAGGCCGTCGAAGACGTCGTCGAAGCGACGGGCGAGCGCCGGCCCGCCGGCGCCTCGCTCGAGTCCGGCTGGCGCCGGATCGCGCTCGGCACCGTCGAGGCGGAAGGGGATTTGCTCCTCCTCGCCGACGTCGAGGCGCTGATCGCCGGACCGGCCCGCGAGGCGGCATGAGGCGCCATGAGCTTAAGTCGCCGGTTAACTTATCGCCGCTAGGTTGCGGCCGCCTGCAGGAGCGAGAGAGCGCATGAAGAGCTGTCTGGTCGTCGACGATTCCAAGGTGATCCGAAAGGTCGCCCGCCACATCCTCGAGACCCTCGGCTTCTCGGTCGAGGAAGCCGAGGACGGCCGCGAGGCGCTGGAGCGCTGCGAGACCCGGATGCCCGACGTCGTCCTGCTCGACTGGAACATGCCGGTGATGGGCGGCATGGAGTTCCTCCGCATCCTGCGCCAGAGGAAGTCCGAGCCCCAGCCCAAGGTCGTCTTCTGCACCACCGAGAACGACGCCGCCCATATCCGGGCCGCGATCGACGCGGGCGCCGACGAATATGTGATGAAGCCCTTCGACCGCGAGACGCTCGAGAGCAAGCTGCAGATCGTCGGAGTCGCGTGAACCGGACCGCCGCCCGCGCGGCGGCCGAGACCGCTCCGGCCGGGCCTCCCCTGAGGCTGATGATCGTCGACGATTCCCAGGTGGCGAGGGCGGTGCTCATCCGGATGCTCGCCGCCTTTCCCGAGTTCGAGATCGTCGCCACCGCCGCCGACGCCGGCGAAGCGCTCCGGCTGCTTCCCCAAACCCGGGTCGACATCGTCCTTCTCGACGTCGAGATGCCCGGCGGGAGCGGCCTCCAGGCGCTTCCGGAGATCGTCCGGACCGGCCGCGGCGCCCGTGTCCTCATCGTCTCGGCCTTTTGCGACGCACGGGCCGCGGCGGCGGTGGAGGCGCTCGCGCCCGGCGCCGCCGAAACGCTCCCCAAGCCGGGCGCCGAGGCCTCCGGCGGCCGCTTCTCCGAGCTGCTCGCCCATCGCCTCCGGCGAATGGGGCGCCGGAACGGGGAGGCCGAAGCCGCGCCCACCGCCGCTCCCGGCGAGTCGAAGCTCGGCTGCCTCGCCGTCGGCGCGTCCACCGGCGGCCTCGGAGCGGTGACGGCGCTGCTCGGCGCCCTTCCCGCGAAGATCGGAGCGCCCATCCTCATCACCCAGCATCTTCCCGCCGCCTTCCTTCCCTTCTTCGCAAGGCAGGTGGAGGCCGCTTGCGGCCGGGTCACCCGGATCGCCGAGGACGGGCTGGAGCTTCGCGCCGAGGAAGTGATCCTGGCGCCCGGCGACGCCCACATCCGGCTCGAGCGGAAAGGCTCGAAAGTCCGCGTCCGGCTCGACCGGAGCGCCGCCGAAATCGGCTGCCTGCCCTCCGTCGACGTCATGCTGGACGCGGTCGCCGGCGCCTACGGCCGCTCCGCCATGGGCGTGATGCTGAGCGGAATGGGGCGCGACGGGCTCGCCGGCAGCCGCGAGATCGTCGCCCGCGGCGGCTCGATGATCGCCCAGGACCGGCAGAGCTGCGCCGTCTGGGGAATGCCGCGGGTCGTCGTCGAGGCTGGCCTCGCCTGCGCCGTCCTCCCCCCCATAGGCCTCGCCGCCGAGATCGCGGCCCGGGTGGCGGCCTTCTCGTGCAGGTGAGCGACGCCTCCAGCCGGATCCTCGCCGGGCTGCTCGAGGCCCGCACCGGGCAACAGCTGACGATGAGCCGGCGCTGGCGGATCGAGACCGCCCTCCAGCCGCTGATGCGCGAGCGCTCCATCGGCTCGCTCGACGGCCTGGTCGCGGCCCTCGTCGCCCGCTCCGACGAAGCCCTCGCCGACGCCGTCGTCGAGGCGCTGCTCAACAACGAGACCTTCTTCTTCCGCGACCGCCAGTCGTTCGAGCTGCTGCTCGGTCCGGCCCTGCGCCGGCTCGAGGACGCCCGGCGCCGCGAGCGAAGGATCGCGATCTGGTGCGCGGGCTGCTCCACCGGCCAGGAAGCCTATTCGATCGCCATGCACTTCGCCGAGCAGAAGGCGCGCTGGAGCGGCTGGACGATCGACATCGTCGGCACCGACGTCTCCCGCTCCGCCGTCGATCAGGCCAGGAGCGGAGTCTATTCGCAGTTCGAGGTGCAGCGCGGCCTCGCCGTGGTTCAGATGATGCGCTGGTTCGAGGAGCTCCCGGGCGCGGCCTGGCGGATCTCGCCCGATCTGAGGCGCGCCGTTCGCTTCGAGGTGGCGAGCCTGGTCGCGCACTCGCCGCCCGTCCCCAGGTTCGACATCATCCTGTGCCGCAACGTCCTCCTCTATTTCTCTCCGGAGGTTCGCCGCGCCGCCTTCGCCCGCCTCGCCGCCGCCGCCGCCCCGGACGCGGCCCTGATGCTTGGCGCGGGGGAGACGGTGATCGGCCAGACCGACGCCTTCGCCTCCGATCCGGAATGCCGCGGCTTCTACCGGCGCTCGGGTCCGGAAACGGAGCGCCGCCGCGCCTGATCGTCATCCCGGCGAAGGCCGGGATCCATGGACACCGCCGCTCGATCTGAAGGGCCCGCCGTGTCCATGGATTCCGGCCTTCGCCGGAATGACGGTTCGGACAGCTAGGCTGAATCGACATTCAGCGGATGCTGGAGGCGCACAGCCCCTCTCCCGCGAGAAGCGGGAGAGGAGACGAAAGCGGACCGCTGAATGTCGATTCAGCCTAGCCCCCGCCTCTTGACGCCGGGCGGTTTTTGGAGCGGGAAGAATCGATGGACGGCATCGTCGACGCCCCCTCGCCCAATTTCGACGAGCGCGCTCTGCCCGTCTCGATGCTGGTCCTCCATTATACCGGAATGGTGGACGGCGCTTCGGCGATCGCCCGCCTGAGGGATCCGGAGGCGAAGGTCTCGGCCCATTATCTCGTGACGGAGGACGGGCGGGTCCTCCGGATGGTGGACGAGGACAAGCGCGCCTGGCACGCCGGCCGCGGCTTCTGGCGCGGAGTGGTCGACGTCAATTCCGCCAGCATCGGCATCGAGATCGTCAATCCCGGCCACGAATTCGGCTACCGGCCCTTCCCGGAGCCGCAGATGGAGGCGCTCGTCCCGCTGGTCGCGGACATCGTCGGCCGCCACCGCATCCGCCCGCCTTACGTGGTCGGCCATTCCGACATCGCCCCGGCGCGCAAGCAGGATCCGGGCGAGCTGTTCGACTGGGCGCGGCTCGCCCGGCTCGGGCTGGCGATGCCCCGACCGACGAAGAATCTGATGGACCCGCACTGGACCGACGGCGGCTTCCTTCTCGCGCTCGAGCGCTACGGCTACGACGTCCACAAGCCGAAGGATGCGGTCGAGGCCTTCCAGCGCCGCTTCCGTCCGGAACATATCGACGGGATCATCGACGGGGAGACGAGGGCGATCCTGCTCGGTTTGCTCCTGGACAGCCGCAGCGCACCGCCCAGGGACCCGTAGGCGCTTGGCCATTGCCGATGGCGGCCACCGGCCCTAAGTAGCCGGCGTCAGAGGATCGGGCGGCCGTCCGCCTTCGCTGAAGCTGCGTCGGGCAAGCTCGAAAGGGTTTACCCGCCGAAGCCTTGGCGTAGGCGGGAGGAAAGTCCGGGCTCCGCGGAACGACGGTGCCGGATAACGTCCGGCGGGGGCGACCCCAGGGAAAGTGCCACAGAAAGCAGGTCGCCGAAGTTTCGGCCAGGCGACAGTGAAAGGGTGGGGTAAGAGCCCACCGCGGCCCCGGCAACGGCGGCCGGCACGGCAAACCCCACCGGGAGCAAGACCGAATAGGGATGGCGTGGGGCCACCTCGAAGAGGAATACTTTTTGGGGGATCTCCGGGGGCTCGTTCCGCCCTTTGCCGTCCGGGTTGGTTGCTTGAGGGGCGGAGCGATCCGTCTCCCAGACGAATGGCCGCACAGCCCGCCGAAGCCGTTTGGCGTAGGCGGGTGGACAGAACCCGGCTTATAGATCCTCTGGCACTTTTCCTCAGGTTGGGATTAGACGCGACAATGGCTCGATCGACCCGCTCCAACGACTGGGGATTTCCGCGCTGGCGCGCTTATGGAGCCGAGCGCGAGGCGGTGCGAGTTCGCCTGTGCGACCGCGAAGGCTGCACCCAGCCGGGAGACCGGCCCGCGCCCAAGTCTCCGCACAGCCCCGACCGCTGGTATTTTTGCGAGGCCCATGCGGCCGAATACAATCGCAACTGGAATTATTTCGAAAGCCTCACCGCCGAGGACGCCGCCGCCCGCGAGGCCGACGAGCGGCGCGGCGCCGACGGCTACAAGCAGGCGAACCATTATGGCTGGGGCGGCCCCGGCGACGGCACCAGGAGCCGGGACGAGATGCGCGCGCTCGAACTGCTCGAGATCGAGAATCCCGACCCGCCGTTCGAGGAGATCAAGACCGCCTACCGCCGCCTCGCCAAGGCGAACCACCCCGACACGACGCCCGGCGACAAGGAAGCCGCCACCCGCTTCCAGGCCGTCCAGGCGGCCTACGAAGTGCTGAGGAAGGCCGAGGAGCGCAAGGCCGGCTGACCGTCATCCCAACGAAGCCGGACCTCGCCCCCACAACCGTCATCCCGGCAAAAGCCGGGACCTCGCCCCCTACCGTCATCCCGGCGAAAGCCGGGACCTCGGGACAAGAAGTCCCCCGGGGCTCACCGCATCCAGCTCAAAACCGGGTGTTCTTCGCGGCCAGGCGAAGGCACAAAGCGCAACGCACGATCGAAGGGGGACCGGATCAATGGCCGTCAACGTATTCCTGAAGTTCGAAGGGCCCGTCATCAAGGGCGAGTCCACGGACTCCAGGCACAAGGACGAGATCCAGGTGCTGTCGTGGAGCCACAGCTTCAACCAGCCGACCAAGGCGACCAGAAGCGGCGCCGGCGCGGGCACGGTCGAGCAGGCCAATCACAGCGATTTCACCTTCTCGAAATATCTCGACATGGCGACCGACGACCTGATGAAATATTGCTGGAACGGCAAGCAGATCGGCAAGGCCACGTTGAGCTGCTACCGCTCCGACGGCGGCGAGGAGTCCATCCTCTATCTCCAGGTCGAGATGGAGGACGTCATCGTCAGCAACATCAGCATCGGCGGCGGGCCGGGCGACCTGCCGACCGAGAACATCTCGCTGGCCTATGCCAAGGTCACCTACACCTACAAGGCGCAGAAGCCGGACTCCGGCGACGCGGGCGGGGTGCAGCCGGTCTCCCACGATCTGATCAGGCAGATCGTCACCTGATCCGGCCGGAAAAACGAGGGCACTATACCTTTTCCGCACCCCAGGCCTTCCCCGTCATCCCGGCTTTCGCGGGGATGACGAAGCTGGAGCGTTATCGCCTCCGGGCAATCCGGCGCGAGCCTTACAGGGCCGGCGGACTGCTCCGCTTCGCTCGCGCCGGGCGCGGTGAATCAGGCTGAAGCGATCACGCCCTGATCGGTGAACATGAACGTCCCCGTCACATGCGCCACCGGATCCTCCGGATCCCCGTCATGCGCCATGCCCCGGACGAAGCCGATGCTCTTCGTCGCCCCATAGCATTCGCCGCGCCCGAAGATCCGCTTCCCCGGCGTGGCGGGGCGAAGATAGTCCACCCGCATGTCGAGCGTCGCCTGGGGGCGGAAGCGGCCGAGCTTGACCCAGATGGCCATGCTCGCCGCCATGTCCATCAGGCTGATGATCGGCCCCGAAGCCAGAACGCCCGTCTCCGGCACGCCGACCAGCTTCTCCTGCCAGTCGAGGCCCAGCTCCACCCAATCCTCGCCATGGCCGACATAGAGGATGCCGAGCGCTCCGCCGTGGCCGACCTTGCGGGCGAATTTGGTGAAGAGCAGCGGGTCGAAGCCGCCGCCCGCGGTCCCGGGAAGGCTCATGCCGCCAGCCGCCCCGCCGTCTCGCGCACCAGGGCGATCATGTTGGGAACGCCCTGGGTGCGGTTGGAGCTGAGCTGGTTCTTGAGGTCGAACGGCTCGAGCGCGGCTTCGATGTCGGCGGCGAGTATCTCCTCGGGCGCCAGATCCTGGACGGCGAGCAGCACGAGCGCGACGATGCCCTTGGTGATGGCGGCGTTGCTGTCCGCCAGGAAATGGAGCCGCCGGTCGTCCCCGGGCACCGGATAGAGCCAGACCGAGGCGGAGCAGCCGCGCACCAGCGTCGCATCGGTCTTGAGCGCGTCGGGCATCGGCTCCAGCGCCCGGCCGAGATCGATCAGCAGCCGGTAGCGGTCGTCGGGCTCGAGCAGCTCGTAATCGTCACGGACGTCGGCGAGGGAAGGGGAGGGGGCGAGGGAAGGGGAAGGCATCGGCGAGCCGCTACCAGAGCGGCGAGGAGACGCAAAGTGGCCTTCTCCATTCCTCCCCGAGCTAGCTCGGGGAGGGGGACCAGGCGGAGCCTGGTGGAGGGGAATGCCGAGTCTGAATTGCCCCTCCACCACGACGCTTCGCGTCGCGGTCCCCCTCCCCGAGCAAGCTCGGGGAGGAATTAGCCCTCGCCTCCGCTGGCGATCGCCTCCAGCCGTCGTACCCGCGCCCGAAGCTCGGCCAGCTCCGGGCCCGCTTGTGGGCCCTTGCCGCCGCCCCGCGCCCCCAGCTCGGTCCGCCTAAGCTCCAGCCAGCCGTGCCAGCCCTTGAGAAGGGCGACGCTGGTCAGGCCGACGGCGAGCAGGCCGGAAGCGGACAATGCGGCGAGGCTTGCGGGGTCGGTCATCGGCCGGTTCCTCTATCGGTGGCGAAGCTGCTCGATCTCACGCTCGAGGCTGTTCTCCTTCTCGACCGTGATCCGCTCAAGCACCGCGATCCGCTCGTGGAGCGCTCGGACCTCTTCCTTCAGCCGGCGGTTCTCCGCCGGGTCCTGGAGCGCTTCCTCCTTGCCGCGGCGCCGGCGGCCGCCGCCAACCCGGGCCTTGAGCACGCTGGCGAACATCACGATCGCCACGATCAGCACCACCATCTCGAACTGATTCATCGACTTCCTCCTGGAGCGCCCGTCCGGTTCAATTCTTCGGCAGGCGCAGGGCTTCGATCTCCTGGGTCAGCCGATGGCCGTCGTCGGTGACGATCCGCTCGACCGTCGCCAGCCGGTCCTTGACCGAGCCGAGCTCGGCGCGAAGTTGCGCATTCTCGGAGGAGAGGAGCTTCATCCGCTCCAGCGCCTCGTCGCTGCTCTTCGGGTAGATGGCCTGTCCCCAGGCTCCGTCAAGCGGATAGCCATGCTTGATCCGAAGCCAGGTCGTCAGGATCCAGCCGCCGATCGCGAGCACCCCGAGGATTCCGATCAAAGGTGCCAGCTGGCTGAAAGTCATATCCATCATTCTTCCCCTCATGCTTTCGATTTAACGCAGGCTCTCTATCTCGCGGGCGGTCCGTTCGGCGGGATCGGTGGCGATCCGCTCGAGCACGGCCATCCGCTCCTCGAGCCGGTCCACGGTCCGCCGCAGCGCCTCGTTCTCCCGGGCCAGCCGCTCGTTCTCCCGCGCGCCCGCCGGGTCGGCCGAGGCGCTGCGCCCCACTTCCCGGAACTGCATGTAGTTGATGATCTGGATGATGATGACGGCCGTTGCGATGATCGCGACGATCGGGATCATGAGTGCGAAGTTCATGGTCGTTCCCCCTGTAGGATCCGGGCCGTTAGCGCAGCTGCTCGATCTCGCGGGCGAGCCGGCTGTTCGAGCTGGTGACGTAGGTCTCGACCTCGGCGAGCCTGCGGTCGATCTCGCGGAAGCGGGAGCGAACGTCGCGGACGGTTCGGGCCGGCGAGGCGCGAACGCCCTGCCAGAATTTGGTCTGCTCCGGAGTCTCATCGGCCATCGCCTTGGGCTTGACCGGCGCCATCCAGGCGGTGAGCCAGTAGGCGATCAGGGTCCAGGGAAAGCCGCCGCAGAAGGTCAGGATGACGAGGCCGATCCGGATGATGGTGACGTCGACGCCGGTATAATCGGCGATCCCGGAGCAGACGCCCTTCCATTTCTTGTTCTGCTTATCGAGGTAGAATTTGGTGTGCGGGGCGCTCATCGGCCGATCCTTTCGGCGGCGCGGGTGGAGACCGGGCGATCCTCGATGCCGGTGGTCGCCGGATCGCAGGCGATCGCCCGCCAGTTCGGATTCTCGGCGGTCATGATCCGCTCGATGGAGCACATCCGGTCGTCGAGCCGAAGGGCGAGGTCGTAGAGTTCCTCCATCAGCTTCTCGTCGTCATTGGTCAGGGTGGCGGCCGTCTTCCAGCGCGTGATGTAGTGAAAGATCAGCCACGGCAGGCCGATGACGACGATAGGAACGATGATGACGGCTTCCATGGCCTCAGCCTTCCTTCTTGTTCATGCGGGCCTTGAGCGCTTCGAGCTCGGCATCCACCTTTTCGGAATTGCGCAGCTCGGCGATCTCCTCGTCGAGGGTCTTGGGAGCGCCCAGCGCGAGCGCGTCGGCGCGGCCCTCGGCATCGTCGGCCCTGCGCTCGAGGACGTCGAAGCGGGAGAAGGCCTCGTCGACCTTGGGGCCGGCATACATCTCGCGGAGCCGGGCGCGCTGGTTGGCGCTCTCGAGCCGGCTCTGGATCGCGTTCTGGCGGGTGCGGGCCTCGCGCAGCTTGCCCTGGAGCTTGGCGATGTCGGCCTCGGACGCGCGAAGGGCGTCGTCCAGCACCTCGATCTCGCTCCTCAGGCTGTCGGCCATGTCGGCCGCCTTCTGCTTCTCGACCAGAGCCGCCTTGGCGAGGTCCTCGCGGTCCTTGCTCAGCGCCAGCTCGGCTTTCTCGGTCCAGCTCTCCTGGAGCTTGTCGAGGCGGGCGATCTGGCGGCGCATCTCCTTCTGGTCGGCGATGGTGCGGGCGGCGCTCGCCCGGACCTCGACCAGCGTCTCCTCCATCTCGAGGATGATCATCCGGATCATCTTCGCGGGATCCTCGGCCTTGTCGAGGAGGTCCGCGAAGTTCGCCGCCACGATGTCGCGGGTGCGGGAGAAAATACCCATTCAATCACTCCTTACGCAATGGATCTTGGCGGCGGCCGGGAGGGCAAGGGGGCCGCCCTCCCGTACCGCCGCCCGCGCTCAGGCCAGAGCCTGGCCCGAAACCGGCGCCGCGACAAGGCTGATCGGAGCGGTCTCGATCGCCCGGGCCGGGCCGACCGCCGCGCCGACCGCGGTCACGGTCAGAAGCGCCGCCGCCAGCATCGAAACCACCGTCTGGGTCAGCTTGCTCATGTCGATCATCGTCTTCCTCCCTGAAATCTTTCGTTCCGCCCACCGCGGTATGCTCCAGTCTCTTCAAGAGGCGTGCCAAACACAAAAAGTGGCGGAAAATGGCGATTCCTTCACTTTCGACCACATTCTCGGCGCCTTTGTTCTTGCCAAAGCATGGCGAATAGTCCCAATCTTTGGCGGTGGAACGCAACACCCAGCTGGTCGGTCAATCCTCCTCCTTCCTCGACGCGGTCGAGCGGGCGAGCCGCGCCGCTCCGCTCGACCGGCCGGTCCTCGTCATCGGCGAGCGCGGCACCGGCAAGGAGCTGATCGCCGAGCGCCTCCACCACCTCTCGTCCCGCTGGGACGGCCCGCTGGTGGCGATGAACTGCGCCGCCTTGCCCGAGACCCTGATCGAAGCCGAGCTGTTCGGCCACGAGGCCGGCGCCTTCACCGGCGCCACCAAGGCGCGGGCGGGCCGGTTCGAGGAAGCGGACGGCGGCACCCTGTTCCTCGACGAGCTGGCGACCCTCAGCCAGGCCGCCCAGGAGCGGCTTCTCCGGGTCGTCGAATATGGCGAGGTCACCCGGATCGGCGCGTCGCGTCCGCTGACCGTCGACGTCCGCATCGTCGCAGCGACCAACGAGGACCTTCCCCGCCTCGCCGAACGCAACCGGTTCCGCCCCGATCTTCTCGACCGGTTGTCCTTCGAGGTCGTCACCCTGCCGCCGCTCCGTCATCGAAGCAGCGACATCCCGGTGCTCGCCGACCATTTCGCCCGCCGAATGGCGCTCGAGCTCGACTGGCCGAGCTGGCCCGGGTTCAGCAACGGCGCGATGGACCGGATGCTCAACTACACCTGGCCGGGCAACGTCCGCGAGTTGAGGAACGTGGTCGAGCGCGCGGTCTACCGCTGGGAGGATCACGAGCGGCCGATCGACCGGATCCAGTTCGACCCGTTCGAATCGCCCTGGCGCCCGCAGCCCCCCGCCCAGCCGGCCTCCGTCGAGGTGCTTGCGCCCGCCGCCGCTCCGGCCCCCGGAACCCCGCCGGCGGGCCAATGGGATCCGGAGAGCTGCTGCGACTTCCGCCTCGCAATCGCCGAATATGAGAAGGCGATCCTCGCCGCCGCGCTCGAGAAGTGCCGTTGGAATCAGCGCGCCGCCGCCTCGGCGCTGAGCCTCAGCTACGATCAGCTGCGCCACGCGATGAAGCGCCACCAGCTGCAGGGCAGCTGACCCATCGACCAAGCCGGCTGCCGGCGCGATCGAACCTCCGTCTCGCCGTTGGCGTAACGATCCGGATTCTGCTAAGACTCGGGCCTCACAAGCAAGGAGGACTCGCGATGCGCAGTTATTTCCTCTTAGCCGCCGCGGGGTTGATCGCCGCGACTCCCGCCGCCGGCGCGGTCACCGCTCTTGGGAACAGCTACGCCCGCTCGTGCTTCGAAGCGGCCGAGGCTCGCGGCGTCTCCGGCCTCGGCGACCTTCGCGCCTGCGACCAGGCGCTCCAGGTGGAGGGGCTGAGCCAGAACGATCTCGTCGCCACCTTCGTCAATCGCGGGATCCTCAAGGCCCGCCTCGGCAGGGTCGACGAGGCGATCCGCGACTATGATTCCGCCCTCGCCCACGATCCCGATCAGGCCGAGGCCTATCTCAACAAGGGTTTCGCGCTCCTCCACCTCCCCGAGGCGGAGCAGCAGGCCAAGCCGATGTTCGACAGCGCCCTCGCGAAGAAGACGCGCCGGCCCGCTCTGGCTTATTACGGCCGCGCCGTCGCCCACGAGCTCACCGGCGAGGTCGGCGCCGCCTATTCCGATTACCGCATGGCCAGCCGTATCGATCCGAAATGGCGCGACCCCAAGGTCGAGCTGGCCCGCTTCAAGGTGAATTAGGACTAAGTCCTCCCCGCGATTTCGCGGGGAGGGGGACCATCCGAAGGATGGTGGAGGGGCTTCTCGGACTCTGAAGAACCCCTCCACCGCGCTTCGCGCTGTCCCCCTCCCCGGCCAATGCCGGGGAGGAATTGGGACTAGCTCTTGAGCCTGTATCCCGTCCTGAAGATCCAGCCGACCGCGCCGAGGCAGAGCAGGAGGAAGCCCAGCGTCGCCGCCAGGCTGATCGCCACGGGCACGTCGCCCACTCCGTAGAAGCTCCAGCGGAAGCCGCTGATCAGGTAGACGATCGGGTTGAACAGGGTCGCTGTGCGCCAGGGCTCCGGCAGCATGTCGACCGAGTAGAAGGCGCCGCCAAGGAAGGTGAGGGGGGTGACGATCAGCATCGGC
Source organism: Allosphingosinicella sp. (assembly GCA_036387555.1). GTDB lineage: Bacteria > Pseudomonadota > Alphaproteobacteria > Sphingomonadales > Sphingomonadaceae > Allosphingosinicella. The sequence goes on from DASVTN010000034.1 coordinate 28,121, forward strand.
ACGAACTGGATCTGCTCGAAATTCTTGCCCCAGATTCCGATGATGAAGCCGAACAGGCTGAAGGTGGTCGCGATCAGCACTAAAAAGGCGATCATCCAGAAGGGATGGAGGATGTGGAGCGGCACGAAGAACGCCGCCGTTGCCAGGATGACGAGCCCGAGCACGATCGATTTGGTCGCCGCCGCTCCGACATAGCCGATCACGATCTCCAGCGGCGAGATGGGTGCCGACAATATCTCGTAGATGGTCCCGGTGAACTTAGGGAAGAAGATCCCGAACGAGGCGTTGAAGATGCTCTGCGTGAACAGCGACAGCATGATCAGCCCGGGCACGATGAACGCGCCGTACTGGACGCCCTGGACCTCCGTCATCCGCGAGCCGATCGCCGCTCCGAAGACGACGAAATAGAGGGAGGTGGTGATCACCGGAGTCACCAGGCTCTGCCACAGGGTCCGAAGCGCGCGGGCCATCTCGAAGCGGTAGATCGCCCAGACGCCGTATCCGTTGAAACCGGGCGCGCTCATTCGCCGAATCCGGAAGGCCAGGCTGGAGCGGGATGTGCGAGTCCTAAATCGTCACCCCGGGCTTGACCCGGGGTCCACCTTCTTGTGGTCCGTCGCGGAAAAAAAGGTGGATGCCGGCTCAAGCCCGGCATGACGAGAATTCGCAAATCCTGCGCGGGAGGGCGGGCACCGCTCATGCGCGCGGCTCATGGACGAGCGAGACGAAGATGTCCTCGAGCGAGCTCTGCCGCGTGTTGAGATCCTTGAAGGCGATCCCGATGTCCCGCATCCGGCCGAGCAGCGACGGGATCCCCGTTCGCTCCGCCGTGCCGTCGAACACGTAGAGCAGCTCGTTGCCGTCGGCGCGCAGCTCCAGCCGCCATTCGGCAAGCTCCCCCGGCACCGCCGCGAGCGGCTCGGCGAGATGCAGGGTGAGCTCCTTCTTGCCGAGCTTCTTCATCAGCTCGGCCTTGCGCTCTACCAGGATCAGCTCGCCCTTTGAGATGACCCCCACGCGGTCCGCCATCTCCTCCGCCTCCTCGATATAGTGGGTGGTGAGGATGATGGTCACGCCCGTGTCCCGAAGCCGCCGCACCAGCGCCCACATGTCCCGCCTCAGCTCGACGTCGACGCCGGCGGTCGGCTCGTCGAGGAAGAGGATGTCGGGCTCATGGCTCAGCGCCTTGGCGATCATCACCCGGCGCTTCATCCCGCCCGACAATTCCATGATCTTGGACTTGCGCTTGTCCCACAGCGACAGCTCCTTGAGCACCTTCTCCACATGGCCCGGGCTCGGCGGCTTGCCGAACAGGCCGCGGCTGAAGCTGACGGTGGAAAGGACGCTCTCGAAAGCGTCGGTGTGAAGCTCCTGCGGCACCAGCCCGATCTTCGTCCGGGCGGCGCGATAGTCGCGGACGATGTCGTGGCCGTCGACCTCGACCTCGCCCGAGCTCGCCGTCACGATCCCGCAGACGATGCTGATGAGGGTCGTCTTGCCGGCGCCGTTCGGGCCGAGCAGTGCGAATATCTCGCCCTTGGCGATGTCCAGGCTGACGCCCTTCAGCGCCTCGTGCCCACCGGAATAACGCTTGGCCAGGTTGCGGATGGAGACGACGGGAGGGGGAGGATCGGACATCAGATTCCCTTCCGGTCGCGCCGAACTTCGTCATTCCGGCGAAGGCCGGAATCCGTGAACGCAGCCGTATCCGGTCGTCCCACAGCCGTGTTCATGGGTTCCGGCCTTCGCCGGAACGACGGGAAAGGGGCCGACGTCGTTCTCATTGGACCGGCGGCACCGGCGGCTCTTCCTTGCCCGGCTCGAGCTGCATTCCGTGCTTCATCAGCATCGGCACGTTGGCGATTGCGAAGACGAAGGTGGCGGGGAGGAAGCCCCAGAGCTTGAAGCCGACCCAGAAACTGGTGTCGGTGTTCCTCCACACCGCTTCGTTGACGATCGCCATCACCGTGAAGAAGATCGCCCAGTTGCGGGTGAGCAACTGCCAGCCGCGCTCCGAAAGGCCCGGATAGGCGGATCCGAGCACCATCTTGAGGAGGTTGCGGCCCGTCGCCAGGCCGAAGACGAGCAGGCTCGCGATCAGCAGATAATAGACGGTCGGCTTCATCTTTATGAAGGTGTCGTTGTGGAGCCAGATGGTGATCCCGCCCAGGATCACCACCATGATCCCCGAGAACCACAGCAAGGGGGAGATGTGCCGGTAGCGAAGGTAGGAGATCATCATCGCCGCGAGCATCGCCGCCATGAAGGCGCCGGTCGCGTAGAAGATCTTCAGAACGTCCGGAACGGGCGCCAGGAAGTTGACCAGGAAGAAGACCAGCAGCGGCCCCAGGTCGATCATCAGCCGCCCGGCGACGGTGGGTTCTCTTTTTTCCGAAGTCACGCTCACTCTCTTCCAAGGCCCGCGATCGCCCGGGCCGTCTCGCGGGCGTCGAACGGCCGAAGGTCGTCTATCCCCTCGCCGATCCCGATGGCGTGGATCGGCAGCCCGAAACGCTCGGCCGCGGCCACCAATACGCCGCCGCGCGCCGTTCCGTCCAACTTGGTCATGACGAGCCCGGTCACTCCAGCGACTTCCCGGAACACCTCGATCTGGCTGAGCGCGTTCTGCCCGGTGGTCGCGTCGAGCACCAGCACCACGTTGTGCGGCGCCTCCGGGTTGAGCCGCCCGAGCACGCGCCGGATCTTGGCGAGCTCGTCCATCAGGACCTTCTTGTTCTGGAGCCGGCCGGCGGTGTCGACGATCAGAGTGTCGATGCCCTCCGCCGTCCCTTTCTTGACTCCGTCGAAGACGATGGCGGAGCTGTCGCCGCCTTCAGGACCGGAGATGACCGGCACTCCGATCCGGTCAGCCCAGATCTTCAGCTGCTCGATCGCCGCCGCCCGGAAGGTGTCGCCCGCGGCGAACAGAACGCCGTAATCCTGCTCCAGGAGGAGATGGCCGAGCTTGGCGATGGTGGTCGTCTTGCCGGAGCCGTTCACGCCCACGACCAGGATCACCTGCGGGCGGGGAAAGGCATCGATCTGCAGCGGGACGGCGACCGGCGCGAGGATCTTCTCCACTTCCTCAGCCATGATCTCGCGCACCGCATATTCGGAAAGGCGACGCTCGAACCGCTCGCCGGCGAGGCGCGAGCGGATGCGCGCCGCCGTCGCCGGGCCCAGATCGGAGGCGATCAGAGCCTCCTCGATCTCGTCCAGCGTTTCCTCGTCCAGCGCCGCCTTGGTGAAGAGGCCGGTGAGATTGTCACCGAGCCTTTCGGAGGTCTTGCGGAAGCCGGACTGCAGCCGGTCGAGCCAGGTCGCCTCGCTCATTCGGCGACTCCGACGAGGGTGTCGCCTTCGACGTGGGTGATCAGGGTTTCGATCACCTCCCCGTCACCCCGGCGAAAGCCGGGGCCTCGGGGAGACCCGCCGTGCTTTTCTTCGCTGAGGTTCAGGCTTTCGCCGGGATGACGGAAGCGGACCGGCGCGAAATTCTCGGTATGGCCGCGGCCGCCCTTTTCCCTCAGCACGCGCTGCCTCGTCCCCACCAACCTCTCCAGCCAGGCCGCACTGCGCCGAGCACAGGCCTCCCGAAGCCGCCGGGCCCGATCCTTGATCACCACCGCCGGCACCTGCGGCATGCGCGCCGCCGGAGTGCCGCGCTTGGGCGAGAAGGGGAAGACGTGCCCCATGACGATGTCGCATTCCTCGACCAGGCGGAGGCTGTTCTCGTGCATCTCGTCCGTCTCTGTCGGGAAGCCGGCGATCAGGTCGGCGCCGATCGCCAGCGCCGGGCGCTTCGCCTTCAGCCGGGCGACCGTCTCCACCGCCTGCGCCCGGCCGTGCCGCCGCTTCATCCGCTTCAGCACCATGTCGTCCCCGGCCTGGAAGCTCATGTGGAGGTGCGGCATGAAGCGCGGCTCGTGGGCGATGATCTCCTCCAGCCGGGGGTCGATCTCGATGCAGTCGAGCGAGGAGAGCCGGAGCCTCGCAAGCTCCGGCACGTGCCTCAGGATCCGTTCGATCAGAAGCCCGAGACTGGGCGCGCCGGGAAGGTCCGGCCCGTAGCTGGTGACGTCCACGCCCGTCAGAACCACCTCTCGGACACCTTCGCCGGCGAGCGCCTTCACCCGCTCCACGACCAGCCCCGCGGGCACCGACCGGCTGTTCCCGCGCCCGTAGGGGATGATGCAGAAGGTGCAGCGATGGTCGCACCCGTTCTGGACCTCGACGAACGCCCGGCTCCTCTCGCAGAAACCGGGGAGGAGATGAGGGGCCGTCTCGCGAACCGCGAAGATGTCGGAGACCCGGATTTTCTCCTTGGTGATCCCGGAACCGGGCACCCCTCCCGTCATCGCGGCGAAAGCCGGGACCTCAGGGGGATTGGCAGCGGAGCCTTCATCTCCACGAGATTCCGGCTTTCGCCGGTACGACGAGGGCGCGAACTTCTCCCGGTTCCCCACCACCCGGTCCACCTCGGGCATTGCGGCGAAGGTCTCCGGCTCGACCTGGGCGGCGCAGCCGGTCACCACCACCCGCGCCTCGGGCCGCGAGCGCTTGGCGCGGCGGATCGCCTGCCGGGTCCGCCGCACCGCCTCGTTGGTGACGGCGCAGCTGTTGACGATGACGAGATCGTCCTCGCCCCCCGTCAGAAGCCGCATCGCCTCGCTCTCGGCGGCGTTGAGGCGGCAGCCGAGCGTGATCACCTCCGGGCCGCTCACAACATCACCTCGCCCTCGAACACCGCGGTTGCCGGGCCGCTCATCGCCATCGTGCTTCCCGGAGCCCAGGCAACGCTCAACGTCCCGCCGGGCAGGGTGACCCTCACCGGGCTCGCCGTCAGCCCGCGGCTGATCGCCGCCACGGCCGCGGCGCAGGCCCCGGTGCCGCAGGCCTGGGTGAGGCCCGCGCCCCGCTCCCAGACCCGCAGGCGAAGGCCGCCCTCACCGACCGAGGCGGCGTTGACGTTGATCCGCTCCGGGAACAGCGGATCGTTCTCGATCAGCGGGCCGAGCCGCTCGAGCTCGACCGCGGCCGGATCCTCGACGAAAAAGACGATGTGCGGGTTTCCGACGTTGACGGCGAACGGATCGCGAAGATCCTCCCATCCGACCGGCATCGCGGCGGTGTCCATGGCATAAGCGAGCGGGATCTCGTCCCAGCCGAAGCGCGGCTCGCCCATGTCCACCGTCGCGGAGGCGCCGTTGGCGGAGGCGGCGAGGAGCCCGCCCGCGGTCTCGATCCACCCCGCCCCGCCGAGCAGGAGCGCGACGCAACGCGCTGCGTTGCCGCAGGATTCCACCTCGCCCCCGTCGGAGTTCCAGATCCGCATCCGGACGTCCGCCTGGTCCGAAGGCTCGAGCACGATGAGCTGATCGCAGCCGATACCGGTGCGCCTATCGGCGAGCGCGCGCGCCCGCGTCTCCGTCATCTCCACCGGCGCCTGGCGCGAATCGAAGATGACGAAGTCGTTGCCCAAACCGTGCATCTTCCGGAACCGCCGCTTCATCGCCCGCGCATCTAGGGAGGGGAGGGGAGCAAGTCCACCTCACGGCGGCGTTGCTCCCGCTCCGGCGACGCCATAAAGCCCGGCCGTCACCAGAAGGGGTCCCCGATGAAGCACGCCGCCGCCCTGTTCCTTGCCTCCGCCTTCCTCGTCGTTCCGGCCTCGGCCGCCGAGGACGTCAGCCGCGCCCAGATCAACCGGCTCCTCGACGAAGGCCTGAACCGGAGCCAGGTCATGGAAACGGCCCATCACCTGACAGACCGGATCGGCGGACGGCTCACCAATTCGCCGCAGATGCGCGAGGCGGAGCGCTGGACCCAGCAGCGCCTGCGCGAGTTCGGCCTGTCCAACGTCCGCGCCGAGCCGTTCGAGTTCGGCCGCGGCTGGTCGATCGTCTCGTCGAGCGCCCGGATGACGGCGCCGAGGGTGAAGACCCTCGTCGCCATCCCGGTGGCCTGGACTCCGCCGACCAACGGCACGATTGCCGCGGGAATCGTCGTCGCGCCAATGCGCGAAAGCCGGGATTTCGACAAATATCGCGGCAAGCTCCGCGGCAGGATCGTCCTCGTCACCCACCCCGGAACCGGCTCCGAGCCGATGGAGCCCCCGTTCAAGCGGCTCGGCGACGACGATCTGCGCAAGCTCGACACCTACCAGATGCCCAATTACTCGCCCCTGCAGATCGAGAAGTCGCTGCGGGACGCGGATTTCGCCGAGAAGCGCGACGCCTTCCTCAAGGCGGAAGGCGCGCTCGCCTTCGTCCAGATGTCCCGCCGCGACGGTGGGCTGCTCCACGGCCAGGGCTCCGGCTACCGCGTCGGCCGGACTCCGGCGCTTCCCGGCTTCGAGATTTCGGCCGAGGATTATCGCCGCCTCGCCCGGCTCGCGCTGACCGAATCCCCGCCGACGCTGGAGCTCGCCAGCGACGTCCGCTTCCACGACGAGGACGTCAACGCCTACAATATCCTCGCCGACCTGCCGGGAACCGATCCCAAGGCGGGCTACGTCATGGCCGGCGCGCATCTCGACAGCTGGGCCGCGGGCGACGGCGCCGCCGACAATGCGGCCGGAAGCGCGGTGGTGATCGAGGCGGCCCGGATCCTCGCCCGGCTCGGGGTGAGGCCCAGGCGCACCATCCGCTTCGCCCTGTGGGCTGGGGAGGAGCAGGGCCTGCTCGGCTCGCTCGCTTACGTCGAGCGTCATATCGGTACCCGTCCGCCGCCCGAGGAACGCTACAGGCACCTGCGCTCCGGCCAGACCTGGCGCTACCGCTGGCCGCTGACCCTGAAGCCGGGGCACCGGGACATGATCGCCTATTTCAACCTCGACAACGGGTCGGGCAAGATCCGGGGCATCAATACCGAGGGCAATGTCGCCGCCGGGCCTATCTTCAAGGAATGGCTGGCGCCTTTCGCTGGCCTGGGCGCGAATACGGTGGCGGTGCGCCCGACGGGAAGCACCGACCATGTCTATTTCCAGCTGGTGGGGCTGCCCGGCTACCAGTTCATCCAGGACCCGCTCGATTATTCCAGCCGGCTCCACCACACGAACGTCGATACCTACGACCACCTCAAGGCGGACGATCTTCGCCAGGCCTCGGTGATCATGGCCGCCTTCCTCCTCAACGCCGCCAACCGGGCGGAGCCGCTGCCGCGGATGCCGGTCCCGTCCCAGCCGCGGCCGACTGACCCGTTCGAATATCCCGAGGAGGATTGATATCCCGAAGAGGACTGCCTCCCCGTCATCCCGGCGCAGGCCGGACCTCGGGGAGACCCACCGAGACTTCTCGACCCGAGGTCCCCGCTTGCGCCGGGATGGCGGGAGGGAGTCGCGCTCGTCCGGGCCTCATACCCACTCCCACACGGCTCCGAATCGCGCTATATCAGCCCGATCGAAAGGAGACGTCATGCGCCTTGCACTCGTTACTCTCGCACTGGCTCTTCCGGCTGCGTCTTCAGCCGAAGCGCCTCAGTCGCGGACCCCGCCGGTTTCGCCTTCGGCAGAGATGCGCACCGTGCCCACCGCCCCCGCCGGCTTCGTCCCATCGCGGATCTGCGGGGACGACATGAGGCCCCGCACCGCCCGCTCGCCCGAAAGCGCGAAGCCGAGGCGCCTCGGCGAGCTGCCCGGCGGCGACCTCACCCTCGCGGTGGTCAACCGCCTCGGCGATTGCATGGAGCCGATCGTGGTCCGCCACGGTGTGGGCGGCGTGGGCAGCTTGGGCCGCTGAGCGGCTCAGGACCGTTTGAGCCGAACCAGCGCCTCGTCCAGCGCGGACAGGAAGCGCGAACGGTCGGCCTTGGCGAACGGCGCCGGCCCGCCGCCGGGCCCGTCCATCCCCGCCCGAAGATCGGCCATGATCGCGCGAGTCGCCACGGCCGCCCCGATCGACGCAGAGGTGAACGGCTTCCCATTCGCGCCGATCACCGCCGCCCCCGCCTTCAGGCAGCGGTCGGCCAGCAGGATGTCGCCGGTGACTACCACCGTGTGCGGTCCCGCCCGTTCCGCGATCCAGTCGTCGGCCGCGTCGAAGCCGGCGCCGACCACCACCCGCTCGATCAGCGGATGTGCCGGCACCCGCAGATGGGCGTTGCTGACGATCTTCACGGCCGCGCCGTGCCGGAACGCGACCTTGTAGATCTCCTCCTTCACCGGGCAGGCGTCCGCATCGACGAGGACGAGGGGCGGATCGTTCATTCGCGGACCCGCTCGTAGCGCAGCCGCGCAGAGCCGCGATGGACGATCAGCGCCTTGCCCGAAACCTCCACCTTCACCCCGGTGAAATCCACGACTCCCAGATCGTTGGGGACGAGGGTGAAGGCGAGCGCATTGCCGGAGGCGAGGTCGATCGGGAAGCGCGGCGAAGCCACGCCGTGCATAGGGACGGCGAGCTCGATCCAGCGGGGAACCCGCTTCTCCCCGGCGGGCAGCCTCCACCCGTCCTCCTGGGTATAATCTTCGACCGGATCGCCCGCGTCGAAGCCGACGCGAAGATCGACTCCGGCGATCCCGCTCCCGGAGGGCGAGCTCACCTTGACGGCGAGAGCCCCTTCATCCGTCCTCGACGATAAACCCCGCTCGAAAAGGGGCGGCACCGGCTTGGGCTCGGTGAAGAGGGCGATCGTCTTGCCGGCCGTGCTCCACCGGCCCTCGGAGCGCTCGTCCAGGGCTCCGGCGGCCAGGAAATATTCGAACCGGCCGTCGCGCTTCAGGCGAAGGCCCGACGCGACATCCTGTTCGCCCACCAGCCGGTAGGTGCCCGCCGGGTTCCGGTCTGCGCCGCCGCCGGGGGCTGCCGGCAGGAGCAGGAGAGCGAGGAAGGCGAGTAAGGCCGGACGGAGCATGCCCGGTTCATGGCGCAGTTGCACCGCCGCCGCCAGCGTCCCGTTCGAGTCCGCTACGCTGCTCCGCCTATAGCCGCCGTTCGCCTGAGCGCGAGCATCGAGTGCCGGACCAGACAGCCGACGCCCTCCTCGCCGCTCCGCGGGATGGGGTCCTGTCTCGAATGACGAGGAGGCGCATTCGCGGCGCGGATCGCTTTTTGGGCGCCCGGGGACCAGCTCCGCCTTTATTGATTTGCAAGGCTCAGGAGAGTGCCAGTCCGCTGACGGCTGAGGCCGATCAGCTGAACCTGCAGCGCGATGAGCAGCCGGATCGTCTCCCTCGGATATCGCGCCTGTGCCTCAACGAGCACTTCCAGTGTCCCCTGGAAGCGGCGCCGAAGCTCCCGTTCCTCGTCCAGCCTCGAAGCGGCGAGCTCCGCCCGATCCTCTTCGGGCAGCCGGTTCCGCAAGGCGGTCGGGTCGTACCAATAAGGGCAACGTTCGATGTCCCATCGCCACATGTCCAGGTATCCCGAGTCCCTCAGCAGCGCCGCGATCGCGGCGTCGGCCTCGAGGCTGTTCAGGGCGAGCTGCACCCATTCTTCCAGTGTGGCGACCTTCGCTCCGGTATGCTGACGGATGTCGGCATTGAGCCGGTTCGTGATCTCCTCCTGCCAGACAAGGGGATTGTCCTTGTCCTCGGCAAAGCTGACCTCCTCGGCGGAAGCCGACACGCAAAGGTCGTCGAGGTGGTCGAAGCCGGGCAGGCGGAGGAGATCGCCGGGCACACAGAAATCCACGTTGGCGTCGAGGCCGAGCGGAACGTTCGCCGATCGATAGGCCTGGGCGACGAGCCGAGAACAGAATTGGCTGCTGGACAAGGTCGATTTGGCGCTCCCGCCGGCGGCGCTGGCGGCTTCGCGAACGGCGTAAGGCCGGCCGACTTGGGTTCGGGCAAAGTCGCAGATGGAGTCGAGAAGGTCCTCCCCCACCTCTCCGCTGAGCCGGAGCACCTTCACGTCGCTGAATCGCGCGAAGACAAGGCGTTGCAGATTGTTGCTGTGGACGCCGTTCAGGTCTGAATCGATGAACGAATGGCCCCCCAAGTATAGAATCGCGTGAGAGAATGCGGAATTCGTTCGCGCCCGAACGACCCAGCTCGTCGGCGAGGCTTTGTCGCGGGTCAGGAGGATGTCCGCCTTGCGCAGCCGGGTGGCGTCGAGCTTGTACATATAGGCTATCTGGCGTCGGTTGGTGGCGAGGCAAGGGCCCGACGACATCCGTCCGCGTCCGTCCCACCCTTGCCAACTCTTCCCCTCGCGGCTATGCGCCCCCACATCCCTGTGGGATGAAAGTCGGCGCCTCGAACGGGCGCGCGCTGGCCGGCGAGGTTTCGCCCGCCGGCGTTTTTCGCGTTTTGCGCCTGGGCCGGGAAGGAAGAGCATGTTCGACAGTCTGAGCGACCGCCTCGGCGCAGTCTTCGACCGGCTTCGGGGCCGCGGCGCGCTGAACGAGGCGGACGTGCGCGCGGCGATGCGCGAGGTCCGGATCGCCCTTCTCGAGGCCGACGTGGCGCTCCCGGTCGTGCGCGAGTTCGTCGACCGGGCGACGGAGCAGGCCGTCGGCCAGCAGGTGCTTCGCTCGGTCACTCCGGGTCAGCAGGTCGTCAAGATCGTCCATGACGCGCTCGTCGAGATGCTGGGCGCGGAAGCGTCCGAGCTCAACGTCGAAGTCACTCCGCCCGCGGTCGTGATGATGGTCGGTCTGCAGGGCTCGGGCAAGACGACCAGCACGGCCAAGATCGCCCGCCGCCTCCGCGAGAAGGCCGGCAAGAAGGTGATGATGGCGTCATTGGACGTCGCCCGCCCCGCCGCGCAGGAGCAGCTCAGGGTGCTCGGCGAGAAGGCCGAAGTCGCCACGCTTCCCGTCGTCGCCGGCCAGCAGCCGGTCGACATCGCCCGCCGCGCTCTCCAGGCCGCGCGCCTTCAGGGCTATGACGTCCTCCTCCTCGACACCGCGGGCCGGCTCCACGTCGATCAGGCTCTGATGGACGAGATGAAGGCCGTCGCCGACGTCTCCAGCCCGGCCGAGATCCTCCTCGTCGTGGACGCCCTCACCGGTCAGGACGCCGTCAACGTCGCCTCCAGCTTCTCCGGCCAGGTGGACCTCACCGGGATCGTCCTCACCCGCCTCGACGGCGACGCCCGCGGCGGCGCCGCTTTGTCGATGCGCGCGGTCACCGGAAAGCCGATCAAGTTCGCCGGCGTGGGCGAGGCCATCGACGCCCTCGAGGCCTTCCATCCGGAGCGGGTCGCCGGCCGGATCCTCGGCATGGGGGACGTCGTCAGCCTGGTCGAGCGGGCCCAGGAGACGATCCAGGTCGAGGAAGCCGAGGCTCTCGCCCGGAAGATGGCCAAGGGCCAGTTCGATCTCGACGATCTTCGCTCCCAGCTCTCCCAGATGCAGCGCATGGGCGGCATCTCCGGCCTCGCCGCGATGCTCCCGGGAATGAAGAAGATTTCGGGAGCGATGGAGGCGAGCGGAGTCGACAACAAGGTCCTCGTCCATCTCGACGCGATCATCGGCTCGATGACCCCCAAGGAGCGCAAGCGGCCCGAGCTCCTCAATGCCAAGCGCAAGATCCGGGTCGCGAAGGGCTCGGGACGGACGGTGCAGGAGGTGAACAAGCTCCTCAAGATGCACCAGGACATGGCGAGCGCGATGAAGAAGATCCGCAAGATGGGGGGCCTCGGCAAGCTCGGCGCCCTGTTCGGCGGCGGCGGCCTCGGCGGCCTCGGCGGCCTCGGCGGTATGGGCGGGGGCGGGATGGGCGGGATGCCCGGCCTTCCCGGCGGCGGCGCGGGCGGTGGAATGCCCGGCCTGCCCGGGCCCGGCTCCGCGCCGATGAACCTCCCGCCCGGCTTCGAAAAGTTCATGAAGAAGAAGTGACGCAACCCCTTGCCGTCATACCGGCGAAAGCCGGTACCTCGGCGAGAACTTTCCCTCAGGTCCGGGCTTTCGCCGGGATGACGATACTAGAGAAGGATTTCCACATGGCAGTTTCAATCCGGCTTTCCCGGGGCGGCGCGAAGAAGCGCCCTTATTACAAGATCGTGGTGGCTGACGCCCGCACCGCCCGCGACGGCAAGTTCATCGAGCGGATCGGAAGCTATAATCCGCTCCTGCCCAAGGACAGCCCCGAGCGCGTGAAGCTCGACGCCGATCGCGCCCGCCACTGGCTCTCGGTCGGCGCCCAGCCGAGCGACCGGGTCGCCCGCTTCCTCGACGCCGCCGGCGTTCGCGAGCGCGCCGCCCGCAGCAATCCGAACAAGGGCGTGCCGGGCGACAAGGCCAAGGAGCGCGCCGAGGAGCGCGCCACCCGTGAAGCCGAAGCCGCCGCTGCGGCGGAGGAAGAGACCCCGGCCGTCGAGGAGGCTCCCGCGGCTGAGGAAGCTCCCGCCGTCGAGGAGGCTCCCGCGGCTGAGGAAGCGCCCGCGGCTGAGGAGGCTCCCGCCGCCGAGGAAGCTCCCGCGGCTGAGGAAGCCCCTGCCGGAGGTGAGGCCACGCCCGCGGACGAGGCGCCCAACGAGGGCGTCTCGACCAGCGAGCCCGCCGAGGGTTCGGACGAGGCCGCTCCGGCCGAGGGCGCCGAAAAGGCCGAATAGCCTTGCCGGACGATCAGGTCGCCCTCGCCGCCATTGCCGGTGCTCACGGCATCAGCGGCGAGGTGCGCCTGAAGCTGTTCGCGCAGGGCGTTGACAGCCTCAAGCGCCACAAGGAGGTGAGGGTAGGGGACCGGCTCCTCACCCTCGCCTCGCTGAAGGGGGATCGAACGCCGATCGCCCGCTTCGCCGAGGTGCCGGACCGGACCGCCGCCGAAGGGCTTCGCGGCCAGCTCGTCACCGTTCCCCGCTCGGCGCTTCCGCCGCTCGAGGAAGGCGAATATTATCACGCCGACCTGATCGGCCTTCCCTGCGAGAGCAACGCGGGCGAGCCGCTCGGGCGCATCGTCGCCGTCGAGGATTTCGGCGCTGGGGATATATTGGAGGTCGAGAAGCCGGACGGGCGGCGCTCGATGGTGCCGTTCCGAGCCGGAATCGCCGATCTGGAAGAGGGCCGGATCATCGTCGACCCGGAATTCCTCGCCTGACCCGTCATGCCGGGGAAAGCCGAGGACCTCGGGGAGACCCGCCGAGACTTTCTGTCCTGAGGTCCACGGCTTTCGCCGGGATGTCGATCAAGGGCGACGCTAGGCTGAGCTCTTGGCCCGTACCGATCCGCTCAGCCTCTCGCGCCTGATCTGCCGCTCCTTGGCCAGGTCGTTGCGGATGGTCACCGCCGCGACTCCGCCTTCGCCCATGGCGTGGCTGATCTGGTCGAGCCCAAGCACGATGTCGCCGGCGGCATAGAGGCCGGGGACGCTGGTCCGCTGGTGGCTGTCGACGACGATGTTGCCGTCCTTGAGCTTCGCACCGACCTGGTCGGCAAGCTCGTTGTGCATGTCGGATCCGAGGGCGGGGTAAACGCTGTCGAAAACATGGTGGCCGTCGGCGGTGTCGACGACGATGCAGTCCTCCTGCGCGGCGACCGCGGAGCAGGGGCCGTCCAGCGTCCGGATCCCATATTCCTTGAGCCGGGCCTGGTCCCCGGCGCTCAGGTCGAGCGCGGCATGGGGCGCGATGAGCGTGATGTCCTCGGTGAAGCCGCGCAGGAACACCGCCTCCGCCACTCCGTGCGCGCCGTCCCCGATCACGCCCACCTTCTTGTCGGTCACTTCATAGCCGTCGCAAATGGGGCAATAGCGGATCAGGCCGCGGGCGAGCGCCTCGTCATGAAGCGCCTCGTCCATCGGCGGCCGCCGATTGGTGACTCCGGTCGCGATCAGCACCTTGCGCGCCACCACCGATCCCGCGCCCCATTCCGCCTTGAAGCCGTCCTCGACGCGGTCGAGGCGGGTGACCCGGCTGGTGACGATCGAGGCGCCGTATTTCTGAGCCTGCGCCTTCATCAGCGCGAGCAGCTCCTTGCCGGAGATGCCGTCGGGATAGCCGGCATGGTTGTGGGTGCAGGGGATCCATCCCGCGCGGCTCTTGCCGGCGTCGACGAGCTTGGCGGTGAGATGGAAGCGGGTGAGGTAGATCGCCGCGGTGAGACCGGCGGGGCCGCCGCCGATGATCAGGCAATCGTAGCAAGGTTCGGTCATGGCCGCTCCAGCGAAGCGGCTTGCCGTTGGTTCCGGCCCGCCGCTAAGGCTCTCTCGAGAAGGAGGACGACATGGTGAGACTGGCCGCTTTGCTTCTCCTGCTTCTCCCCGTGGCGAGCCCCGCCCAGGCGCCGCCGGAGCCCGCGCCCGCGGTCTCCGCCGCACTCCCCGCGATCGACCGGATCTTCGCCGATTTCCAGCTGGACAGCCACGCGCCCGGCCTCGTCTACGGGATCGTCGCGGGCGGGCGGCTCGTCCATGTGAAGGCGCTCGGAGTGCAGGACCTGAAGGCGCGCCGGCCGGTCACCCCCGACAGCCTGTTCCGGATCGCGTCGATGTCGAAGGCCTTCACGGGGCTCGCGATCCTCAAGCTTCGCGACGAAGGGAAGCTGTCGCTCGACGCGCTCGCCGAGACCTACGTCCCCGAGCTTCGCGCCTGGCGCTACCCAACCGCCGATTCGCCGCGGATCCGGGTCCGCGACCTCCTCGGCCACGGCTCCGGAATGGTCACCGACGATCCTTGGGGCGACCGCCAGCAGGTGATCGGCGAGGCCGAGTTCACGCGGATGCTTCGGCAGGGCGTCGCCTTCGCCCGGGCTCCGGGGACGGCGTTCGAATATTCGAACTACGGCTACGCCCTCCTGGGCCGGATCGTCACCAACGTCTCGGGCATGCCTTTCGACCAGTATATCCGGCGCGAGATCCAGCGGCCGCTCGGGATGACCTCGACCGGCTACGAGGTCCGCGACTGGCCGATCGAGCGGCGCGCGATCGGCTATCGCTGGGAGAACGATCGCTGGTCGGAGGAGCCGACCATGCGCCACGGCGCCTTCGGAGCGATGGGCGGGGTCCAGACCAGCGCCGGAGACTATGCGCGCTGGATCGCCTTCCTTCTCTCCGCCTGGCCGGCGCGGGACGAGCCGGAGGGCGGGCCCGTCCGCCGCTCGACGGTTCGGGAGATGGCGCAGGGGTCGGGCTTCGCGCGGCTTCGCCAGCGCTTCGGCAAGACTCCCGCCACCCAGGCGATCGCCTACGGAATGGGCGTCATCCAGGCTCAGGACCCCGATCTGGGCAACACCTTGAGCCATGGCGGCGGCTTCCCCGGTTACGGATCGCACATGCTTCTGCTCCTCGATCACGGCATCGGGATCTTCGTCTTCACCAACCGGACCTACAACGGCGGCTCCGGCCCGGCCTGGGACGCCGCGGTGGCGCTTCACAAGGCCGGCGCCCTCACCGGCCGCAAGCCGCCGGTCAGCGCCCGTCTCGCCGCCGCCTACGCCGCCGCCGGGGCGATGTACCGCTCCGGCAGCGTCCGTCCCGGGCGAGACATGCTCGCCATGAACTTCCTCATGGACAGGTCCGCCGCCGACTGGGCCCGCGAGTTCGCCCGGCTGAGGAAGGAAGTGGGCGCGTGCGACACCGCCGCTCCGGTCGAGCCCACGACCGCGCTCGCCGGCGCCTTCACCTGGCGGTGCGAGCATGGCCGGCTCTCCGGCAACCTCCTCCTCGCGCCGACCGCCCCGGTGTCGATCCAGGCGCTCGGCTTCAAGGTCGTCGCGCCCTGATGCCCTGGGCCGCCACCATCCTGACCCTCTATCCGGAGATGTTCCCGGGCCCCCTCGGCCTCAGCCTTGCCGGGCGGGCGCTGGAGCAGGCGATCTGGTCGCTGGAGACGGTGCAGATCCGCGACTTCGCGGCCGACAGGCACCGCTCGGTCGACGACACACCGGCCGGAGGCGGCGCCGGGATGGTGATGCGCGCGGACGTCCTCGGAGCGGCCGCGGACCACGTGCTTGAGCGCCGGCCGGAAGCGCCGCTAATCGCCATGACGCCCAGGGGCAGGCCGCTCACCCAGGCCTTCGTCCGCGAGCTCGCCGCCGGGCCGGGAGCCTCTATCCTGTGCGGCCGCTTCGAAGGCCTCGACGAGCGCCTGTTCGAGGCCAGGCCGATCCTTCCGGTGTCGATCGGCGACTATGTGCTTTCCGGCGGCGAGATCGGCGCGCTGGTGCTCCTCGACGCTTGCGTTCGCCTGCTCCCCGGGGTAATGGGCGCGGCCTCCAGCGGAGAGGAAGAGAGCTTCGAGAACGGGCTTCTCGAATATCCGCATTATACCCGACCTGTCGAATGGGAAGGGCGCAGGATCCCTGAAGTGCTGCGATCGGGGGATCATGCGAGGATAGCCGCCTGGCGCCAAGCCCAGGCACTGTCCGACACACGGTCAAGGCGGCCGGACCTGGTCGAGCGTCACAGGGACGCGCGAAGGCCACCGCCCTCTGGCGCGCAGCGCGAAGAAGAGAGCGACTAGACATGAACCTCATCCAGCAGCTCGAGGCCGAGGCCATCGAGCAGGCCGTCCAGGGCCGTCCCATCCCCGAATTCCGCCCCGGCGACACCGTCCG
>DASVTN010000035.1:0-4535 GCA_036387555.1 Allosphingosinicella sp.
ACCGAAGGCAAGCTCGGCGGCCAGGCGCAGGTGCCGGGCGTCGGCGGCACGTGGAAGGATCTCACCGACAACGTCAATCTGATGGCGACCAACCTCACCAACCAGGTGCGCGGCATCGCCGACGTTGTGACCGCGGTCGCGCAGGGCAATCTGCGCCGCAAGCTGACGGTGGACGCCAAGGGCGAGATCGCGGCGCTCGCCGAGACGATCAACTTCATGATCGAGACGCTGTCGACCTTCGGCGACCAGGTGACCAACATGGCCCGCGAGGTCGGTATCGAAGGGCGCCTGGGCGGCCAGGCCCGCGTGCCGGGCGCCGCCGGCCTGTGGCGCGATCTCACCGACAACGTCAACCAGCTCGCGGCGAACCTAACCAACCAGGTTCGCTCGATCGCCGACGTCGCGACCGCCGTGACCAAGGGCGACCTCACCCGCTCAATCGCGGTCGAGGCCTCGGGCGAGATGGCGGCGCTCAAGGACAACATCAACGAGATGATCCGCAACCTCAAGGAGCAGACCTTGAAGAATGCGGAGCAGGATTGGCTCAAGACCAACCTCGCCCGCTTCTCTCGGATGCTCCAGGGCGAGCGCGATCTCGCCACCGTCTCGAACCTGATCATGTCCGAGCTGGCGCCCCTGGTGAACGCCCAATATGGCGTCTTCTACGTCACCAAGCGCGAGGAGGAGGAGACCAAGCTCGAGCTCGTCGCCAGCTACGGCGCCGAGAGCCACGACGCGCTGAAGCGCGAGTTCAAGCTCCGCGAAGGCCTCGTCGGCCAGGCCGCGGCCGACAAAAGGCCGATCCTGCTCCAGAACGTGCCGGGCGACTTCATCCGGATCGGGTCGGGCCTCGGCCACGCCGCGCCCGCCAACATCAACATCCTCCCCGCCTTGTTCGAGGACGACGTCAAGGCGGTGATCGAGCTCGCCTCGTTCAGCAGCTTCAACGAGACCCACCAGAGCTTCCTCGACCAGCTGATGGAATCGGTCGGGATCGTGCTCAACACGATCGCCGCGACCATGCGCACCGAGGGCCTTCTCAAGCAGTCCCAGCTCCTCACCCAGGAGCTCCAGGCGCGCCAGACGGAGCTCACCACCAAGCAGGAGGAGCTGCACGCCACCAACGAGGAGCTGCAGGAGAAGGCGCAGCTCCTGGAGAATGAGAAGAAGCAGGTGGAGGCCAAGAACCTCGAGATCGACATGGCCCGCCGCGCCGTCGAGGAGAAAGCGGAGCAGCTGGCGCTGACCTCCAAGTACAAGTCCGAATTCCTCGCGAACATGTCGCACGAGCTGCGCACGCCGCTCAACTCGCTGCTGATCCTCTCGAAGCTGCTGGCGGACAACCCGCAGGGCAACCTCAACGAGAAGCAGACGGAGTTCGCCCGCACCATCCACTCGGCGGGATCGGACCTCCTCAGCCTGATCAACGACATCCTGGATCTTTCCAAGATCGAATCGGGCACCGTCTCGATCGAGCTCGGCGACATGCGGATGCGCAGCCTGCGCCAGCATATGGAGCGGACCTTCCGCCAGCTCGCCGCCGACAAGGGCCTGGAGTTCGACGTCGAGTTCGACGAGAATTTGCCGGCCTCGATCCGCACCGACGAGAAGAGGCTTCAGCAGGTGGTGCTCAACCTCCTCTCCAACGCGTTCAAGTTCACCGCCAACGGCGGGGTCACCCTGGCGGTGCGGAGCGCCGACAGCGGCTGGAGCACCAACCATCCGGTGCTTCGCGGAGTCGACAAGGCGATCGAGATCGCCGTCACCGACACCGGCATCGGCATTCCCGAGGACAAGCAGAAGCTCATCTTCGAGGCGTTCCAGCAGGCGGACGGAACCACCAGCCGCAAATATGGCGGAACCGGCCTCGGCCTCTCGATCAGCCGCGAGATCGCGCGCCTGCTGGGCGGAGAGCTGCAAGTCCGGTCGAAGCCCGGCGAAGGCTCCACCTTCACGCTCTTCGTGCCGCTCGAAGCCGCCGCCGTCGCGGCGCCGGAGGGGGCCGCGACCACCACCGCCCGCTATGAGAACAGCGGCGCGTCGGTCCCGACCGCTTTGCCCGCCACCCTCGAGGTGACCGACGATCGCGACAGCCTTGGCGGCCAGCCCTTCGTCCTCATCGTCGAGGACGACGTGACCTTCGCCTCGATCCTGCTCGATCTTGCGCGGGAGGCGGGGCTCAAGGGCGTGATCTCGCCCGCGGGCTCCGGCACGCTGGCGATGGCGCGCAAGCTCCGGCCGGACGCGATCACGCTCGATCTGGGGCTGGACGACATCAACGGCTTCGTCCTTCTCGACCTGCTCAAGCACGACAGCGAAACGGGCGATATCCCGATCCATGTCATCTCCGGCGCCGACGAAGTCTCATCCGTCACCCGAATGGGCGCGTTCGGAGTGACCTCCAAGCCGGCGGACCATGACGAGCTGGCCGAGGTGTTCAGCCGGATCGTGGCCGAGGCGAAGGTCCGCCGCCGTCGCGGCCCCCGCACCCGGAGCGACGACGTGACGGTCAAGGTCCACAAGCTTCCCGAGCTCTCCGGAACCCGGATCCTGATCGTCGACGACGACATCCGTAACATCTACTCGCTGACCAGCGTGCTGGAGAGCTACGACGTCGAGGTGCTTCACGCCGAGCGCGGACGCGACGGGATCCGGATCCTCGAGCAGACGCCCGGGATCGACGTCGCCCTCATCGACATCATGATGCCCGAGATGGACGGCTATGAGACGATGGGCCAGATCCGGGACCGGCCGGCGCTGGCCGATCTCCCGCTGATCGCCGTCACCGCGAAGGCGATGAAGGGCGACCGCCAGAAGTGTCTCGACGCCGGAGCGTCCGATTACATCGCGAAGCCGGTCGACATCGAGCTTCTGCTCGCGCTGCTGAGGGTCTGGATCGGCAGGACCCGAAGCCGGGCCGCCCTTTCCTCCGCCCCGCCGCGGCCCGTGCAGACGGCGGCGGAGTGACGGCATGAATGCCCCTGTGCAAACCCCGGCGGCGAAGCCCGACGGGGCCGAGGAAGCGCCCTTCACGCCCCGCGCCCGGGTTCTGGTCGTCGACGACGACCAGAACAATCTGCTCGCCATCCGGACCGTGCTGGAGGATCTGGCGGAGGTCGAGGTCGCGTCATCCGGCGACGAGGCGCTTCGCCACCTCCTCAAGGGCGAGTTCGCCGTTATCCTTCTCGATGTCTACATGCCCGGGATGGACGGCTACGAAACCGCCCAGATCATCCGCGGCCGCGAGCAGACCAAGCGCATTCCGATCGTCTTCCTCTCCGCAGTCAACAAGGAGAAAGAGCATCTGATGCGCGGCTATTCGATGGGGGCCGTCGATTACGTCTTCAAGCCCGTCGAGCCCGTCGTCCTTCGCTCCAAGGTCGCCGTCTTCGTCGACCTGTTCCTGATGACCCAGGAGATCCAGCGCAAGGCCGCGCAGGAGCAGAAGCTGCTCGACGCCAACCTGCGCGCCAACGCCGAGCGCCTCCGGGTCGAGCAGGAGCTGCGCCTCGCCGAGCAGCGCCAGGCGGCGATCATCGCCTCGCTTCCGATCGTCCTCTACATCGAGGCGGAGGGCCCCTCCCCGCGCGTCCCGCAATTCGTCGGCGGCAATTTCACCGCCGTCACCGGCTTCCCGTTCGACGCCGTCGAGGCCCAGCCCACGATCTGGGCGGACAGGCTCCATCCGGACGACCGGGAGCGCGCGCTCGGAGCCATCCGCGACCGCCGGCGCACCGGCGCGATGAACATCGAGTATCGCTGGCAGTGCGCCGACGGCCAGTACAAGCATTTCCTCGATCAGGCCGTGCTGCTCCGATCCGAGAATGGCGACTCCGCCCGATATGCCGGCACCCTGCTCGACGTGACGGAGCGCAAGGACCTCGAGAAACAGCTGCTCGAAGCGCGCAAGATGGATGCGATCGGCAAGCTTACCGGAGGCATCGCGCACGATTTCAACAACCTGCTCGCCGCGGTTCTCGGCGGCCTGGGCCTCATCGAGCGGCGGCTTCCGCTCGAGGAGGAGCACAGGAAGATCATCGCCATGACCCGGCGGGCGGCCGAGCAGGGCTCGGAGCTGGTCAAGAGGCTTCTCGCCTTCGCCCGGCGCCAGCAGCTTCAGCCCGACTCGATCGACATCGGCCGCCTCTCCGCCACGGTCACCGATCTCCTCGCCCACACCCTGGGCGGGCTGGTGCAGCTCGAATGGCGGGTCGAGGACGACGTCTGGCGCGCCTTCGCCGACAGCACCCAGCTCGAGCTCGCGCTGATGAACCTCATCATCAACGCCCGCGATGCGATGCCGCAGGGCGGCTCGATCCGGGTGCTGGGGCGGAACGTGGATGCCGGCTCCGGAAATCCGCTCGGCCTCCCGGCCGGGGAATATGTCGTGCTCGCCGTCACCGACGACGGAAGCGGGATCCCGGCCGGCATCCTCGAGCAGGTGACCGAGCCCTTCTTCACCACCAAGGCGGTCGGCAAGGGAACCGGGCTCGGCCTGTCGATGGTCTACGGCTTCGCCCACCAGTCGGGCGGAG
>DASVTN010000036.1:0-36614 GCA_036387555.1 Allosphingosinicella sp.
GGTCCTGAACGCCCATTCCTGTGCCTCCGGCCGCAAGGGTTTCCGGCGGACGGCCTCGATCCCGTAGAAGAACAGGTGGCCCCCGTCGAGCATCGGGATTGGCAACAGGTTGATGAATCCCAGATTAATTGAGATCACCGCCACGAACCACAGGAAGGCGAGCAGCCCCATGCTCGCCTGCTCCCCGGAGAATTTCGCGATCTTGAGCGGACCGCCCATTTCCTTCACGGAACGGCGTCCGGTGATGATCTGGCCCAGTCCCCGAACCGTCGTCGTGACGACGATCCAGCATTGGCGGACGGCGGCGCCGACGGCGGCGACCGGAGACGCCGGAGTGAACACCTGCTCGGCCGAGCCGATGCCGAGGAAGGCCCGGCGGGATTCGTTGCCGAAGCGGTCCTTCTCCGAAAGCATGATCGGGCGAACGTCGATCTGAAGCCGCCGGCCCTGCCGGTCGATCTCGAGCTTCACCGGACCATCGAGCTTGAGCGCGACCACCGGGAGGATGTCCTCGAACCGCTCGACCGCCTTGCCGTCGATGCGCACGACCCGGTCCCCGGCCAGGACTCCGGCCGCCGCCGCGGGCGAATCCTTGGTGAAGGTGCCGATGACGGGCGGGCTCTGCGGGACGCCGTAAGCGATGTTGAAGCCGGTGAGGATGAGGATGGCGGCCAGGAAGTTGGTCGCCGGGCCCGCGAAGACGATGAGGAAGCGCTGCCAGACCGGCTTGGCCTGGAAGGTGCGCTCCCGCTCCTCCGCCGGCAAGGCGAGCCATTCCTGGGAAGGCTGACCCGCCGCGTTCATGTCGCCGGCGAACTTGACGTAGCCGCCGAGCGGAAGCCAGGCCAGCTTCCAGCGCGTGCCGCGCCTGTCGGTCCAGCCGGCGATCTCGCGCCCGAAGCCGATCGAAAAGGCGTCCGCCTTCACCCCGAACAGCCGACCTGCGAAATAATGGCCGAGCTCGTGGACGAAGATCAGCGGCCCGATGACGAGCAGGAAGCTGAGGATCGTCCAGAAGATACCGGGACTGTCGGTCAACGCATCACCCTTTTTACGATGTCTTCGGCGGCGGCGCGGGCTTCGCGGTCGACGTAGAGCACTTCCTCCACCGATTGGGGCGCCGGCGGCGCATAGCATTGCAGAGTCTCGGCGGCGATGGAAGCAATGTCGAGAAAGCCGATTGCGCCGTCGAGGAAGGCCCCGACCGCGACCTCGTTCGCGGCATTGAGCACGGCCGGCCGGGCCCCGCCTTCGCATAGCGCCTGGCGCGCCAGGCCGAGGGCCGGGAAGCGCTCCGGGTCGGGCGCGGCGAAGCTCAGGCTCGCGGTCCGGACGAGGTCGAGCCGCTCGCAGGGCGTCTCCATCCGCTCCGGCCAGGCCAAAGTGTAGGCGATCGGAATCCGCATGTCCGGCGAGCCGAGCTGGGCGAGGACGGATCCATCGACATATTCGACCAGGCTGTGGACCACCGACTGTGGATGGATGACGATCTCGAAGGCCTCCGGCGCGAGCGGGAAGAGGTGGAAGGCCTCGATCAGCTCCAGCCCCTTGTTCATCAGGGTCGCGCAATCGACGGAGATCTTGGCCCCCATCGACCAGTTGGGATGAGCGACCGCCTCGCTTGGAGTGGCCGAGCGCATCTCCTCCAGGGTCCGGTCACGGAAGGGTCCGCCGCTGGCGGTGAGGATGATCCGCCGCACCGAGTCCGGGCGGGCGCGATCGAAGCACTGGAAGATGGCGTTATGCTCGGAATCGACGGGCAGCAGCTCGGCGCCGCTCGTTCGGGCGGCCTCGATCATCAGGTGGCCCGCGGAGACCAGGGCCTCCTTGTTGGCAAGGGCGACCGTGCGCCCGCCGCGTATCGCCGCCATCGTCGGGCGCAGGCCGGCGCTGCCGACGATCGCCGCCATGGTCCAGTCCGCTCCGGCGCCCGCGGCCTCCATTATCGCCTCGTCTCCGGCGAAGGCCTCCGTGCCGCTGCCGGCCAGCGCTTCGCGCAGCGGCTTCAGGAGAGTCGCGTCCGCGATTACCGCGCGGCCGGCGCTCACCCGCCGGGCGGCTTCGGCGAGCCCCTCGACGTCGCGGTGGGCGGTGACGGCGAGCACTTCGAACCGCTCGCGGTTGCGCTCGAGAAGGTCGAGCGTCGAGCGGCCGACGGAGCCGGTGGCCCCGAGGATGGTGACGCTGCGCCGGTGGGTCACGCGAGGCTTGCGATCAGGACGAGCAGGGTTGCGAGGATGACGGGCAGAAGGCCGTCGAGCCGGTCGAGCACGCCGCCATGCCCCGGGAGCAGGGCGCCGCTGTCCTTGACGCCGAGCCGGCGCTTCACCCGGCTCTCGTAAAGATCTCCGAGCTGGGCGAGAAGCCCCATCGGCGCTCCCAGCCAGAGGAAATCGGGAAGCTCGGCGGAGAAGCCGAACAGCCAGGCGGCGAGGGCTCCGACGACCGCGGCCCCCACCATTCCGCCGATCAGGCCGGCCCAGGTCTTGTTAGGGCTGATCTTGGGAGCAAGCTTGGGGCCGCCGATCGAGCGGCCGGCGAAATAGGCGAAGATGTCGGTCGCCCAGGTCACCAGCATCAGCCAGAAGACCAGGTACAGGCTCGCCCACTCGATCGCGAGCAGAGCGAAGGACGGGATCCCGATATAAAGCACGCCCCAGCCGAGGGCGATGCGCCGGCTGACGACGGTCGCCGCCAGCGCGGCGGCCGCGACGGCGGCGAAGCCCACCCAGATCTGGGCGAAGGTGGAGACGGTTATCGCCTCCGTCTCCTCGATGAAGTCCGCCTCACCGACCGGGTACAGATATTGAGCGGCGGCGAGCAGGGTCGCCGCGAGCAGACCCAGGGCGAAATAGCTGTAGCCGCGCTTCAGGCGGTGCATGTCGCCCCATTCGAGGACCATCACGGCCGCGGCGGCGGCGGCGAGCAGCCGGAACAGCCATCCTCCCACGTAGATGGCGACGCAGGCGACCGCGATCATCACCACGGCCGCCGCGAAGCGCGTGACGAGGTCCGACTGCGGAGCGGTGGTCGGAGCGGTGGTCGCTTTTTCGCTCATCGGCCGCCGAACCTGCGTTCCCGCCCGGCATAAGCGGCGAGCGCCGAGCGAAGCGCGTGGTCGTCGAAATCTGGCCACAAGGTGTCGACGAACAGCAATTCGGAATAAGCCGCCTGCCAGAGCAGGAAGTTGGAGAGGCGCTGCTCGCCCGACGTGCGGATCAGGAGGTCGAGCGGAGGGAGCCCGGCCGTGTCGAGCGAATCCTCGACCATGGCCTCGTCGATATCGTCCGGCCCGATCTCGCCGGACCGGACCCGCTGCGCGAGCCCGCGCGCCGCCTGGACCAGCTCGGCGCGGGCGCCGTAGTTGAGGGCGATCGCCAGGGTCATCCGCTGATTGCCCGCGGTACGCGTGACGGCCTGATCCACCAGGCTGGCAATGTCGTCCTGGAACGCGTTGTGATTGCCCAATATCTTGAGCCGAACCCCTTCGCGATGAAGGGCGTCCAGCTCGCGGGTGATGTAGAAGCGCAGAAGGCCCATGAGATCGTTGATCTCGTCCTCGGGCCGGCGCCAGTTCTCCGAGGAGAAGGCATAGAGGGTGAGGCACTCCACCCCCGCCTCCCCGGCGGCGCGAAGCACCTTGCGAGCGGCTTCCGCGCCCTGCCGGTGGCCGGCCGCGCGCGGCAGCCCCCTCGCCTTCGCCCAGCGGCCGTTGCCGTCCATGATGATGGCGACGTGCCGGGGAAGGCCGGGGCTGCCGCCGCCCGCGCTTTCCGGCGCCTGTCGGGCGGTGCGGACCGTCACTGCGTAAGAATTTCCTTTTCCTTGGCCGCCGCCACCCCGTCGATCTCCTTGATCGTGTCGTCGGTCAGCTTCTGCACTTCGGTTTCGCCCCGCTTGCGCTCGTCCTCGCTGATCTCGTGCTTCTTCTCGTCCTGCTTCAGGGCATCCATCCCGTCGCGGCGGACGTTGCGGACCGCGATTCGCGCCTTTTCCGCATATTGGCCGGCGAGCTTGGCGAGCTCCTTGCGCCTTTCCTGGGTCAGATCCGGGATCGGAAGCCGGATCGTGGTCCCGTCGACGATCGGGTTGATCCCGAGGCCGGCGTTGCGGATCGCCTTTTCGACCGGAGTGACGTTCGACCGGTCCCAGACCTGCACCGAAAGCAGGCGCGCCTCCGGAGTGGACACCGTCGCGACCTGGTTGAGCGGCATGTTGGCGCCGTAGACCTCGACCTGAATGGGATCGAGCAGGCTGGTGGAGGCCCGGCCGGTCCTCAGGCCGACCAGATCGTGCTTCAGAGCCTCGACGGCGCCATGCATTCGGCGCTGGATGTCGGCCTTGTCGTACGCGGGCATGATCTCACTCCTCGTTCTGAACGATCGTCGCTGTGCCCTCGCCGCTGAGCACCCGGGCGAGATTGCCCTGCTCGCGGATATTGAACACGACGATCGGAATGTTGTTGTCGCGGCACAAGGCGACGGCGCTCGCGTCCATCACCTTGAGGTCGTCGGCAAGCACCTGCTGGAAGGACAGGCTCTCGTAGCGCCTGGCGTCGCTCTTCTTCTTTGGATCGGCGTCGTAGATGCCGTCGACGCTGGTGCCCTTGAACAGGGCGTCGCAGCCCATTTCGGCCGCCCGGAGGGCGGCGGCGGTGTCGGTGGTGAAATAGGGATTGCCGGTGCCGGCGGCGAAGATCACCACGCGCCCCTTCTCCATGTGGCGGAGCGCCCGGCGGCGGATGTAGGGCTCCGAGACGGTCGCCATCGGGATCGCGGAGAGCACCCTGGTGTCGGCGCCGATCTTCTCGAGCGCGTTCTGGAGCGCGAGCGCGTTCATCACCGTCGCGAGCATGCCCATGTAATCGGCGCTCGCCCGGTCGAACCCTTTGGCGGCGCCGGCCAGGCCGCGGAAGATGTTGCCGCCTCCGACGACGATGGAGAGCTGATGGCCGGCCCCGATCGCCGCGGCGATCTCTCCGGCGAGGCGGGCGGTGGTGTCGGGATCGATCCCGAACGCGCCCTCCCCCATCAAAGCCTCGCCCGACAGCTTCAGGAGGATCCGGTTGAAGCGCGGGCGCGGCATGGGGTTTTTCGGTCCGTTCGCGAGAGGAATGGAAGGGTGGCGCACCTTAATCGGGGCGCGCCACCCTGCCAAGCGGGCTTAGGCGTTGGCGGGCTCGGGCTTGCCGACTCCGGAAGCCGCGGCGACTTCGGCGGCGAAGTCGCTTTCCTTCTTCTCGATGCCTTCGCCGAGCTGGAAGCGGACGTAGGCGTTGAGCGAGATGGCGCTTCCGGTGCGCTTGGCCTCGGCGGCGATGACGTCCTCCACCTTCGTCTTGTTGTCCATGACGAAGAGCTGGCTCATCAGCGCATTCTCCTTGCGGAACTTGGCCATGGCGCCGTCCACCATCTTGGAGACGATTTCGGCGGGCTTGCCGCTCTCGGCCGCCTTCTCGCTGGCGATGGCGCGCTCGCGCTCGATCAGCGAGGGGTCGAGCTCGTCGCCGGTCAGCGCCTGCGGGTTGGCCGCGGCGATGTGCATGGCGAGCTGCTTGCCGAGCTGGGTCAGAGCTTCCGAATCGCCCTCGCTCTCGAGCGCGACGAGGACTCCGATCTTGCCGAGACCCGGCTTCACGGCGTTGTGAACGTAGGAGACGACCACGCCCTGCGGGACCTGAAGCACCGCGGAGCGGCGAAGCGACTGGTTCTCGCCGATCGTCGAGATGTTGGCGGTGAGCTTCTCCTCGGCGGTGCCGCCGCCCGGATACTGGGCGGCGAGGATCCCCTCGACCGTCCCCACGCCATCGAGCGCGAGCTGGGTGACCGAGCTCACGAACTCCTGGAACTGCTCGTTCTTGGAAACGAAGTCGGTCTCTGAATTGACCTCGACGACGGCTCCGCGGTTTCCAGCCACGGCGACTCCGACGAGACCTTCGGCGGCCGTACGGCCCGCCTTCTTGGCGGCGGCGGCGAGGCCCTTGGCCCGGAGCCAGTCGATCGCCGCTTCCATGTCGCCCTGGGTCTCGCCCAGCGCCTTCTTGCAGTCCATCATGCCGGCGCCGGTGCGCTCGCGCAGTTCCTTGACGGTCGCGGCCGTGATCTCAGCCATGTCTCTTATCCTTCTGAAAAAACTAGATCCGTCCTTCGATACGCGGCTTCGACTTCGCTCAGCCGCTACTCAGGATGAGCGGGGCTTCGGGCCAATCCGCTCATGCTGAGCAGGCATTGAGCGAAGTCGAAATGCCGTATCGAAGCACCCGCTCGGGGGTGGGCTCAGGCGTCCGCGAGCGCCGCTTCGGCCGGCGGAGCGTCCATCGCGCCGATGTCGACTCCGCGGGCGGCGGCGCCGCCCGACTTGCCGGCCAGGGCCGAGTCGGCGATGGCGTCGCAATAGAGGCGGATGGCGCGGCTGGCGTCGTCATTGCCGGGAACCGGGAAGGCGATGCCCTGCGGGCTGACGTTCGAATCGAGGATCGCCACGACCGGGATGCCGAGCACATTGGCTTCCTTGATCGCCAGCTCCTCCTTGTTGGCGTCGATCACGAAGATGACGTCGGGAAGGCCGCCCATCTCGCGGATTCCGCCGAGCGAAAGCTCAAGCTTGTCGCGCTCGCGGGTCAGCTGGAGGACCTCCTTCTTGGTGAGGCCGGCGGTGTCGCCGCTGAGCTGCTCCTCGAGGCTCTTGAAGCGCTTGATGGAGTTGGAGATCGTCTTCCAGTTGGTGAGCATCCCGCCCAGCCAGCGGTGGTTGACGAAATGCTGGCCGGAGCGGCGCGCGGCTTCCGCGATCGGATCCTGCGCCTGGCGCTTGGTGCCGACGAACAGCACCTTGCCGCCGGAGGCGACCGACTGGCGCACGAAATCGAGCGCCCGGGCGAAGAGCGGCACCGTCTGCGACAGGTCGATGATATGGACCCCGTTCCTGTCGCCGAAGATATACGGCTTCATCTTGGGGTTCCAGCGGTGGGTCTGGTGGCCGAAATGCGCTCCGGCCTCGAGCAATTGCTGCATGGTGACGTCGGTGGACGCCATGGTCTTTCTCCTTCCGGTTATGCCTCTGCAGGGCCGAGAAACCCGCCTCACCCCCGGATCAAGTCCGGGGTTCGGCGGGCACCGGTATGATGACCCTGCATGTGGGATGGCGCGCCTGTAGCGGCAGCGCGGCCTTGAATCAAGCTCGGGCGGGACTGGCGGCCCCGGCCGCCGGCTATTAGAGGGGGGAACAAGCAACCGACGGAGCCCAACCTATGTCCCGCCAGCCTTCCTATCCCGAAGACGCCGCCGTGGGCGGCAAGGCCGCCGCCGACGAGGGCGGCGCGGGCGACACGGGCGGCGCCGACGCCTCCAGGCGGACCAAGAAGCTGGTCGCCGGCGCAGCGATCGGCATCGGCTCGGCCGCGATCGTCGCTGCCCTGCTCTACGCCAAGAAGCGCAAGAGCGACCGCTAAAGCCCTTCGCTAAGCCGTTGACCGGCAAGCTGAACCTGCGCTGTCAGCCGGGTTCAGGCGAGGCTCAAGGGAATCGGACTAGACACGCCTTCAGTTGAACGAGTTCAGTTGAACAAGGAGTGTTTGAGATGCGTACCCTCGTCCTGGCCCTCTCGGCCGCCACCCTGACCGTTCCGGCGCTGCCGGCCGCTCCGGCCTTCGCGCAGGGGACGACCTATCACGGCAAGACCTGGCGCGGTACCGACGGCCGGATCTATTGCCGCAAGTCGAACGGCACCACCGGCCTCGTCGTCGGCGGAGCGGCGGGAGCGCTCGCCGGCCGGGCGATCGACAATCGCGGAAGCCGCACCACCGGCACCGTCCTCGGAGCCGCCGTCGGCGCCCTGCTCGGCCGCCACGTCCAGAGGAACGTGACCAGCAGCCGCCGCCGCTGCCGCTGACTGGCGCGACTACCCGGCCTGAGGTCCCGGCTTTCGCCGGGACCACGGACAGACGCCCCGGCCTCGCGGCCGGGGCGTTTTGCTTTGGGACGGGCCCGGCCACGCGCGCTCTTGACGCCATGACGTCACGGTAGAAGTACGACGTCTGGAGTGATAAGGCGTTGACGCTAAACGGCGCCGACCTCGAGCCGCCGACGAAGGAGAGCCGAATGAAGAGACTGATCCTGGCCGCGGGGGCGCTGCTCCTTGCCACCGCCAACACCGCGCCGAACGCCGGCACCGGGAGCTCCGCCCCCGGCGGCGAGCTGGACTCCGTGGTCGCCGCCGAAGCGCCCAAGGCGAGCGAGCCGGCAGCGGCCAAGCCTGTCAAGCACAAGCCCCGTATCGCCGTCGCGCCGGAGCCCGCGGGCGCCTATCCGCGCTGCTCCTCGACCGTCCGTGACCGCTGCGTCCAGGGCCGGTCCGGATACGCCCGCTCAACTCACGGCAAAGCCCATCAGGAGGGCCGGATGCAGCTGGCGATGAGGGCCGGCGAGCGGGGCTGAAGCCCGCCCGTCATCCCGGCGGAAGCCGGGATCTCGGGGAGACCCACCGAGACTTCTTGGCCCGAGGTCCCGGCTTTCGCCGGGATGACGAGTCATCCAGCCCCGATCAAACCTCCCGCCCGTACCATTCGTCGAGGCGCATCAGCTGGTCGTAATCCCCGTACGGGGCGTGCTCGGGGTGGAGCTTGGCGGTGAAGGGCTCGTCCCCCGTCAGCCATCGCCGGGCGGCGGCGATGAAATTGCGCGCCGCCATCGTCGTGAAGTCGGCGGCGTCGATCCCGAAGCGGGGCCCGATCGGGCTCGCCACATAGCCGAGCTTTCCCGACTTGCGGGCGAGCGACCAATATTCGAAGCAGGCCGGAACCCCCGAAATGCCCTCGAAGCCGCCGCGCTCGGCGATCAGCCCGAGCAGGCCGAGCTGCATCGAATAGCCCTCGGCCACCGCCTTGGGCCCGGGCGGAGTCCCCGTCTTGTAGTCGACGATGGCGAGGCTGCCGTCGGCGAAGCGGTCGATCCGGTCGGCCTCGCCGTAGAGCCTCACGCCCTCCATCTCGAATTTCCCCTTGGCCTCGGCGGCGGCCGGGCGTCGCCCCGAGGCGAGGTTGCGGGCCATCTCCGCGGCGATCCAGTCGATCGCCTCCAGCAGGCGCGGCTGCCACAATGCGCGCATCAACGGATGGGCCGAGGCGTCTCCGAGCAATGCCTCGGCACGGGGCCGAAGGCGCGACGGCTCGCACGAATCCTCCTTCATCCACGCTTCGAGCACCTTGTGGACCGCGCTTCCGCGCCAGGCGGCGCTGGGATCGGCGTCGATCGGGTCGAGCGGCGCGAAGGCCAGCATCTTGCGCGCGTAGAAAGCGAACGGATCGGCCTTCAGCCGGTCGACGTCGGTGACGGCGATGCTTCGCGGCCGAAGCTCCGCGGCCGGACTCGGCGCGGGCCGGGCCGAGGGCGCGAAACGGGACGGCCGGTCGAGCATCCGCGCCCAGTTGCGGTGGCGCGGCGATCGGGTAACGCCCGCGGTCATCGCCTCCAGCCTCAGCCAGAAGCGGGAGGCGATGGCGGGGGAACGGGCGTCGCGGCGGGCGCGGGTGACGAGCACTTCGCGGCCGCCGAGGGCGCTTGCGAAATCGTGGGCGGCAAGGCCGATCCGCCGCTCCAGGCCCGCAAGGCCGAGATCATGGCGCACCCGGGGCGCCAGCCACGGATCGGGCGTCGGCAGCTGCGGCCAGACGCCCTCGTTGAGTCCCCCCAGGACGATCAGATCCGCCGACTGGAGCCTGGCCTCGATCAGCCCCCAGATGAAGAGCCGGGGATGCTGGCCGTACGGCGGCCGCACCGCAACCGCCGCGAGGAGCTGCTCGAGCAAGGCCGGAAGGCTCGCCGGGGACAGCCGCGCCGGACCGTTCGCCGACGCGGGCTCGGCTGATTCGAGCAGCTCGGCGGCGGCCCGTCCGGCCGGTCCGGCCCAGGCTTGCTCGCCGCTTAGCCCGGAAGCCGATTCCCGAAGCAGCCCAAGCATATCCGGAAGCCGGGCGCGTTCCGCCCGGAAGCCCCGCTCCAGCGCCCGAAGCCGCGGCGCGACGTGCTTCCACCAGGCGGAAGCCCGTTCGCGCCGGTCCCGGTCGCGGCCGCTCCGGTCGGCAAGGTGCCCGGTGATCCCGTCGAGACCCGCCTGCGGCCGCGGCCCGCGCAAGGCGAGGTCGAGCGCCCGGGCGCCGTCGAGCCAGTCCAGCCTCCCCTCCCCCTTCATGACCAGCGGGTGCTTGAGCAAGGCCAGGAGCGGCACCGGAGCGAATTGCTCGGCGGCGGCGGTCGCGAGCGCGAGCAGGAGAGTGCCCGGCGCCAGCTGCGAGAGCGGACGCCCGGCGCTGTCGTCGGCCTCCACTCCCCAGCGTCGGAGATGGGTGGAGACTCGCCGGGCGAGGTTCCGGTCGGGAGTGACGAGCGCCGCGGTCCGTCCCGGCGTCTCGAGCGCTTCGCGAAGCGCGATCGCGATCGTCTGGGCTTCCTCGGCGGGATCGGCCAGCTCGAGCGCCCGAACGCCGGTCAGCCGCCGCTGCGGGGGACGAAGGTCCTGCCAAAGATGGGTGAAGGCGGCCGGCTTCATGGCGTTGGCGATGGCTCCGCTGCGCGCGGCGGGCGCGTCCCGGCCGCCGCCCCAGCGCCAGCGCTCGACCTCGCCGCGGCCCACGCCCATCCGGTCGAGGAGCAGCTTGAGGTGGAATTGCGGATGAGTCTCGATCGGGCGCCGGCGAATGCCGGTGATTTCGTCCGGCTCGTGCGGCCCGAGCGCGTCCCATTCCGCCGCCGGCATCTCCAGGTCGAGCCCCGGGAAGATGACGAGCCCGTTGTCGAGCCGTGCGACGGTTCGCAGCAGGGCGGCGACGGCGGGCGCCGAGCTGGTGATCCCGGCGGCCGCGACGAAGCCCGCGGGCGGGCGCGTGCGCCAGCGCGCCGCGACGCCGGCGAGAAGCCGGTTGCGCCGGTCGGCCAGGTCGATCCTGCCCCGCTCGGCGAGCAGCGCCGGCCACTGGTCGAGAATGACCCGGAGCCGCTCCAGCGAAGCCTGCCAGTGGAGCGACAGATCCGGCAGATCGGAGGCGAAGTCCCGAAGCCGCGATGGATCGACGCCTTCGACGATCAGCTGGTCGAGGGTGCGGGCGAGATCCTCGGCGAGGCGCACCGCCTCGGCCGCGTCGACGTCGCCCGGTTGCTGCTGGATCAGGCGGGCCAGCAGGAAGAGCCGCTCGAGAGGTTCGACGGCGGGCGCAAGCGTCGCTTCCTCCTCCAGCGGCTCCAGCGCTCCCCCGATCCGCTCGTCGAGATCCGGATCGCCGACCGGCACGAGGCGGGGCAGAAGCAGCCCGCCGCCGGACCGGCGGACGAAGGCTTCGGTCACCGCCCGGGCGGCGCGGTTGTTGGGGACGAGGACGATCCCCTGGGCAAGGCCGAGATCGCCGCGGCCGAAACGGGCGGCCAGCCCGGCCGCGAGAGCGTCGGCGAAGGCTCGATGCGGAGGGATGGTGAAGACGCTGGGGCGGATTGCGCTCACGAGATCACCCCCGGGCAGCGTCGCGAAGAGCGACAAGGGGGACAGGTAAGTTTCGGTAGTTTCGGCTTTCCCCGGAAGGCAGGAAAGCGGCGCCCCGGCTGTCGCTGTCGTCGCTGTTCGGCGGCTCCTCGGCTGGAAGGCGGATCAACATCCATGGGCGGAACATATCATGAATGGCGTCCTGGGCAAACTTCCCCTCCGGAAAAAACGGTCCCGTTTCCGCCAGCGCAAGCGAGGCGAGGCCGATTCAGGCGAGCCCAAGCGCTTCCTCGGCCTGCCTGATGTTGGCCGGGGCGCCGACATCGAACCACAGGCCCTCGTGGACAGCGCCGAACAGCCGGCCCCTGGCCATTGCCCGGTCCCAGAGCAGGTTCGTCGAGAAGGGCCCTTCGGGCACCTCGCCGTCGAGCAGGCGTTTCGATACGATCTGCACTCCGGTATAGACGAACGGAGCGACTCCGCCCGGCTTGCGCCGCTTCAGCACTCCGCCCGAGCTCATGTGGAAGTCACCCTGGCCCTTATGGCAATGGGCGCGGGCCAGCGGAACCAGAAGCAGCAGCGCATCCATCCGCGATTCGTCCCAGTTGCTGGCGAGCAGCCGCAGGGAATCGACCGGGCCGTCGATCCACAGATTGTCGGAATTGGCGACCAGAAAGGGATCCGAGTCGATCAGGGGCAGTGCCCTGACCATTCCCCCGCCCGTTTCAAGCAATTGCTCTCGTTCGTCCGACACCGTGATTTCAAAGTCTTGAGCTCGGTTCTTGAGATGGGCTTCGAGCGCATCGGCAAGGTAATGGACGTTGACCACCACCTTCTCCACCCCCGCCGCCCGAAGCCGGTCCAGGCAATGGTCGAGCAAGGGCTTGCCGGCCACTTCGACCAGGGGCTTCGGGCGGGTGGCGGTGAGCGGCCGCATCCGCTTGCCCAGGCCGGCGGCGAGGACCATCGCGGTCTTCGGCACCTCGCCACCCGGCGTGGGACGCAAGGCGAGCGGCCGGCGGTGGCGGTTCATCCCTGGGCTTTCCTCAAGCAGGCGTCGCCGCGGTGCTCGGCCGGCACGTTGCAATCGAACCAGGCGCGCACGGGTGCGAGCGCGGGGTGGGCGAGATTGCGCTCCAGATAGGTCCAGATGCGCGGGTGCATGGTCGGGTAGAAGGCCTTGCCGTCGCGCTTCCAGAGCCGGGTGAAGATTCCGAGGATCTTGGTGTTACGTTGCGCCCCCAATATCTCGTAATGGGAGCGGAAGAGGTCGCGGTCGGCGACATTCGCCTGCGCGCAGTAGAGCGCTATCATCTCCTCCTCGAGCTCGGGCGCGACGTCGCGCCGCGCGTCCTGGAGGAGCGACACCAGGTCGTAGGCGGCGTGCCCGGCGAGCGCGTCCTGGAAATCGAGCAGGCCGAGCTCGGAGCGGTCCGGAAGAACCATGAGGTTGTCGGCATGATAGTCGCGAAGGACCAGCACCGGGCTGCGTCCGGCGAGCTCGATCACCCCGGTCCAGACCTGCCGCCACGAGTCGACGAAGGCGGCTTCGTCCACCGCGAGGCCAAGCGCCGGAGCATACCATTCGGTAAAGAGCAGGACCTCGCGGGCCATGGCCGATTCGTCGTAGGGCGCAAGATCGTCGGGCGCGGGCTGGTCCGAGAGCCGGGCGAGTATGTCGATCGCCGCTTCGTAGATGGCGCGTTCCCGGGCGGGCTCGCGCTGGAGCAGCGGACCGACCCGGTCGTCGCCGAAATCCTCGAGCAGGAGCAGTCCGCGCTCGCGGTCGATCGCGAGGGGACGCGGCGGCAGGAAGCCGCGGTCGAGCAGGTGGCCGGCGATGGTGAGGAAAGGTCCGATATCCTCATGCTCCGGCGGAGCGTCCATGAGGACGGCCGTGTCGTCGCCGCGGTGGACCCTGAAATAGCGCCTGAAGCTCGCATCGCCGGCGAGCGGACGGATCTCGGCCCCCTCCCAGCCATGCTCTGCAAGAAATGCGGGCGCCGCTGCGGGCGGAATCATCGGAGCGGCCATCGCGCTTCCCAAGCGGCGGGCACCTCCGCTGTCAAGGCGCGGGCGGCCTCTCCTTCGCGCCGAAGGGCGAGCCGAAGCGAATGCGGCCACAAGGCGCGTCCCATCCGCTCCGGCCATTCGACGATCAGGGCTCCGTCCTCCAGCGCCTCGTCAAGCGCAAGCTCCTCGATCTCCGCCGGATCCTCGATCCGGTAGAGGTCGACGTGCCAGGTCGGGAGGCTGAGGCCGTCATAGGGAATGACGATCGGGAAGGTCGGGCTGGCGACGTCGCCGTCATGGCCGAGCCCGGCGAGGATCCCGCGCGCCAGAGTCGTCTTGCCCGCGCCGAGGTCCCCGAACAGGGCGACGACGTCGCCGGACCGCAGGCAAGCCGCGAGCCGCCGTCCGAAAGCCTCGGTCGAATCCGCTCCGTCGAGGCGCATCAGCGCTTCCGGGGCAGCCGCAGGGTGACGGTGGTCCCCTCCCCGGGCTCGGACAGGAGCTCGACCGCGCCGCCATGCGCCTCGACGAACTGGCGTGCGAGCGGCAGGCCGAGGCCGAGCGCGGCGCCGTCCGCGCCGCGCTGCTCGGCCGTCCTCGAGAAGCGGTCGAAAACCCGGGCCTGATCGGCGGGCGCGATTCCCCGGCCGTTGTCGGAGACGGTGATCGCGGCGGCCTTGCGGTCCCCGCCCGCGTGCAGGAGGACCCGCCCGCCCTCCGCGGTATAGGCGATGGCGTTCTTGAGGATGTTGTCCAGCGACTGGCGAAGGCGCGCGCGGTCGCCCGTGACCGAGCCCGCCCCGGGCTCGACCTCGACCGCGAAGTCTATTCCCTTCTCGGCCGCCCGATCGCGGAAGGCCTCCCCCGCTTCGCTGCAGAGCCTGCCGAGATCGACCTTGTCCTCGGCCAGAAGCAGGCTTCCGCTGTCGCTCTGGGTGAGGTCCAGGACATCGTCGATCAGAGCGCTGAGGCGGGCCACGGAATCCAGGATCGCGGCGACATATTCCGTCGCCGCCGGCGCCAGCTCGCCCGCATAGCCCCCGGCGAGCATCTCCGCGAATCCGCCGATCGAGGTCAGCGGCGTTCGAAGCTCGTAGCTCATGTTCGAAACGAACGCCGTCTTCAGGCGGTCCGCCTGCTCGAGCGCCTGGGTGCGCTCCCTCAGCGCGGCCTCCACGGTGCGGCTGGCGGTGACGTCGAGCATGGTGAAGAGGGCGTTTCCGTCCGGCAGCGGAACCGCCGCGAACTCGAACTCCCGGCCATCGGTGAACGCGACCCGGCCGTTGCGCTGCTTGCGCTCCACCGTCGCGCTTCGGACCAGCTCGCGAACCAGTCCGGCATGGCCCGGGTTGCGGAGCTTCCTGCCGATATGGGCGGTCAGCGAATCGATCCGCGGATTGCCGGCGAGCTGCTCCTCCTCGAACTCCCACAGCTCGCGGAACCGGTTGTTCCACAAGTGCAGCCGTCCGTCCGATGCGAAGACTCCCACCGCCTCGAACAGATTGTCGAATGTGGCGGTCCGCACCCGAAGCAGGGTGTCCCGAGCGGAGGCGAGCCGGAGCTGTTCCGTGCGATCCTCGAAGATCAGCAGGAGCCCGCCGTCGGGCAGCGGCTGGGCGACCACCCGGAGATGGCGGCCGCCGGGCAGAAGCCAGTCCTCCTCCTCTGCGGCGAGGCCGCCGGTGAACCAGCGGTCATGCTCCTTCTTCCACTCCGGATAATCGCGCACCTCGGGCAGGTGGCCCGTCTCCCGCATCGCATCGAGCAGCCGGTTGAACTCGGGACGGTCGGCGAGGAAGTCCGGACGGAGCGCGAACAGCCGGGCGAAGGGCTGGTTGGAGAAGATGAGGCCGCGGTCGCGGGCGAACTGGGCGACCCCGGCGGAGAGCCGGTCGAGCATGTCGCGCTGGGCGTGGACGAAGCGGGCGAGCTCCGAGCGCGCCTGCTCGCGATCCTCGACGTCGATCGCATAGCCGGCCACTCCCGCCTCGCCGAGCGGCACCTCGACCACCCGCATCATCCGCCGCTCGCCGCCGATCGTCGCGGGCACGTAGCGGGCATGAGCCTGGCCGCTCTGGCGGACGGCGGCGGCTTCGGCGAGAGCCGCGGATTCGCCGTCGTCGACCAGTTCCAGCCCCCCTTCGACGACCGCCCTTCCATCCTCGGCCTCGACGGCCGAGACATAGGCTCCGTTGACCATCGCCAGCCGAAGGTCGGGACCCCGGTGCCAGATCGGAAAGGGCGCCGCCTCGATGAGGCCGGAAAGGGCGTCGAGCGCCCCCGCCAGCCGATCGCTGCGCTCGCGAAGCGCGGCCATCTCCTCCTCGCTGTCCGTGGAGTCGGTCACCCACAGGAGGACCGTGCCGGCGGGGTAGGAAGCCGGAGCCGGCCCGCCCCGGAAGCGGAACACCCGGGCCGAAGCCGCCGGCCGCAGCGAAAGCGCGAACGGGCCGGCCGTCGAGGCCGCCGCCGCGATCGCGTCGAGAAAGGTCTCCCGATCCTGCTCCTCGAGAGCGTTGGCGATATCCTGCAGCCGCTCCGGCCTCCCCTCCAGGCCGAGGGCGGCTCCCGCGCGCTCGCCCGCCTCGACCCGTCCGTCCCTGAAGACCAGGAGGGGCAGGTCGGGAGCGGCGGCGAGCAACGCCTCGGCGCTTCGCGCTTCGCGCGTTTCCGCGGACGCGTCGGCCGATCGCCGCAAGCCGCGCAACGTCGCCCAAAGGCCGGCCGCCAGCCAGAAGCCGCAAAACAGTCCGAGCAACGCGGCTTCGGTCGGGGCGAGGGTGAGCATGGCGGCCTGTCTAGACGCCGCGGCCGGCTTTCGAAAGCGTGCGGCGCGGGCATTGCGGGACCGCCCCTCCGCCGGCCGCTAAGTGTTGCAAACTAGCGACAATTGTTGCTAATTTTTATTCCGCGCAGGAGAAGCCATTGCGCGGCCGGGGCTTTCGCGTCACTCACACGCATTAACGTGGCCAAAACGGCTCCATCTCGGGGGATGAATCCTAATGAAGAAACTTGCTCTGCTCGGCACGAGCTCGCTCCGCTCGTTCGCCTTTGCCGGCGCAGCGCTCGCGATGGCGGGCCCCGCCTACGCGCAGGATGCAACCGGCGCCGAGACCACCACGACGCAGGAGGAAGATCCCGCCGCCACTTCGGGCGACATCGCCACGGTTCCCGAGCAGGTCGAGCCCACCGAGGGTGAAGTCATCACGGTGACCGGCTCGCGCATCCGGCGCAACGAGTTCAACAGCCCCGATCCCGTCGCCATCATCGACACCGAGCTCGCGGAGCGGCAGGGCCAGCTCGACACGGGCGACGTTCTGCAATCGTCGCCGGTCGCCGCGGGCTCCTCGCAGATCACGTCCGCCATCTCGTCGAACTTCGTCACCAACGGCGGTCAGGGCGCTTCGACCATCTCGCTTCGCGGCCTCGGCGCCGAGCGCACCCTCGTCCTCCTCAACGGCCGCCGCGCCGGCCCCGCGGGAACGCGCGGCGCCGTCGCCTCCTTCGATCTCAACGCCCTGCCCCTCTCGATCATCGAGCGCTTCGAGATTCTCAAGACCGGCGCTTCGTCGGTCTACGGTTCCGACGCCGTCGCCGGCGTCGTCAACATCATCACCAAGCGCGATACGGACGGCCTCGAGCTCGACGGCTTCACGTCGGTTCCGCTCCAGGGCGGCGGCGAGAACTACCGCGCCAGCGCGACCTTCGGAAAGGTCTTCGACCGCGGCCACTTCATGGCCACCGTCGACTATTTCAAGCGCAACGAGCTGAAGCGCGGCGACCGCTCCTACCTGAACTGCCCGGAGGAATATCTCTTCCGCGAGAACAGCCGCGAGCGCGCCGACCTCATCGATCCGCGCACCGGCAACTACCGCTGCAACGACACCCTATGGGGCCACATCTGGCTCTACGACTACACCTACAATTACTCGGCCGACGGCACCTCGAACCTGATCGCGCCCAACGGGCGGCCGATCCCGCGCCTGCAGTTCAACTACGAGGGCAACCTCCAGAACTTCATCCCGCCGCTGGCGCCGTCGAACGATCCCGGCCATTTCCGGGCGCCTCCGGGCTTCTTCCCGGTCGGCTATGACGGCCCGTCGCGCGCGGTGGAGAATGCGTTCCACCCGTTCATCTCGAATGCGACCGTCAGCCCCAGGATCGAGCGCTACACCGCTTATGCCCAGGGTTCGTTCGAGCTCAGCGAGAATATCGAGCTGTTCGCCGAGCTGCTCCACAACCGCCGCAAGACCGAGCAGGACAGCTACCGGCAGTTCTGGAACTTCGGCTATGTGGAAGACTTCGCCGGCTTCGGCTTCGGCGATCCGTTCGCCCCCGGCTTCTCCGGCGGCGCGCTGATCAGCCCGACCACGATCAC
This sequence comes from Allosphingosinicella sp., assembly GCA_036387555.1. Classification (GTDB taxonomy): domain Bacteria; phylum Pseudomonadota; class Alphaproteobacteria; order Sphingomonadales; family Sphingomonadaceae; genus Allosphingosinicella. Next base: position 17,861 of record DASVTN010000036.1, read on the forward strand.
CGATCACTTCGGAACCTCGCAGCGGGTCGATTACACCCGCGGAGTCTTCGGTGCCCGGGGCGATCTGGGCTTCCTCAAGGGCTGGAGCTGGGACGCCTACGGCCAGTACAGCCACTCCAAGGGCGTCTACGAGACGGACATCATTTTCGACGATGCCGTGGACTCGCAGGATTTCCGGACCGAATCCTGCGTCGGAACGGTCACGGCCGTCCGCGGCGTTCCCTGCATCGACATCAACTTCACCGACCCGCGCTTCCTGCGCGGCGACTTCAACGCGGTGGAACGGGCCTACCTGTTCGGCCGTGAGCGCGGAACCACGATCTACAAGCAGCTGGGCGGCGAGCTTTCGACCACCGGCACCTTGTTCAGCCTCCCGGCTGGCGCGGTTTCGGCCGCCTTCGGAGTCACCGCTCGGCGCGATTCGATCAACGACACTCCGGGCGAAGTCACCCTGGCCGACAACAGCTGGGGCCTGACGGGAGCCGGAATCACGGCCGGCCACAGCGTCACGAAGGAAGCGTTCGGCGAGCTCGAGATCCCGCTGATCCACGACACGCCGCTGATCCAGCAGTTCACCCTCTCCGCCGCCGCCCGGCTGACCAACTTCAAGGCCACCCGTTCGGACGGCCTTTCGGACACCGACAACGGCAACTGGACCTACAAGGTGGGCGCGAACTGGCAGGTGACGGACTTCCTCCGTTTCCGCGCCTCCTACGGCACTTCGTTCCGCGCCCCGGCGCTGTTCGAGCTGTTCCTGGCCGATCAGTCTTCCTTCGCCCAGCAGCGCAACATCGATCCCTGCATCCGCTACGCCACGAACGTGAACGCGTCGCAGCAGCTGAAGGACAATTGCGCCGCGGCCGGCATTCCCGGGAACTTCGCCGGGGGCGCCACCACGGCCCAGGTGTTCACCGGCGGCGGCCTCGGCGTGCTCGAGCCGGAAACCTCGACCTCGAAGACGGCCAGCGTCATCCTGACGCCCCGCTTCAGCTTCCTTCCGGACACCAGGGTCAGCCTCGCGGTCGATTATTTCGACATCAAGGTCGAGGGCGAGATTTCTCAGCTCGGCGCCGGCAACGTCGTCGCGGGCTGCTACCTCTCCGACTTCTTCCCGAACGATCCGCTCTGCTCGCTCTTCTCGCGTATTCCCGCGGGCAGCCTCGGCCAGTTCAGCATCGCCGAGGTCCGCGACAGCTACATCAACGTGAACAGCCAGCGGAACCGCGGCATCGACGTGACGGCGAACCTGACCCACAATCTGGGCCGCTTCGGGAAGCTCAGCCTCACCGGAAGCATGACCTGGCAGCTGGAGGACAAGATCGCCCTGTTCGAAGGCACCGAGGTTTCCACCAACGGAGAGGACGGCGAGCCGAAATATGTCGGCGACTTCAACCTGGTGTGGACTCTCAACGACGACTGGTCGTTCTTCTACGGCCTTGACGTCATCGGCGCCACGTCCGACCGCAGGGACTATGAGGCCGCCAACAACGACAGCCTCTGCACGCAGAACAGCCCCTTCTACGGCAACTTCTGCGTCGATGTGAGCGCCCCGGCGCGCTTCTATCACGCCCTCTCGGTGACCAAGACGCTGAAGAACTTCGACTTCACGATCGGCGTCAACAACCTGCTCAACACCAAGCCGCCCCGAGTGACCACGGTCAGCGGCGAGATCGGGACCATCGGAAACTCGGTCTTCTCGTCCCAATACGATTATATCGGACGCAGGGTGTTCGTTCACGCCAAGGCCCGCTTCTAAGCGGCCCTGCCGGCACGATCGGGTGGGCGACGGAGGTTTGCTTTCGTCGCCCACTTTTTTTGGGTACCCCCCTCGGGGCAGAGAAGCGGGTCCTCGCGCGGCCCGGTGAGGTTGTCTGAAATGCCGGTCGTGAGTGTGAAGGCGGACACGCTGAACGAGGAAAACCGGCGCTTCGACCAGGCGCCGCTGAAGCAGCCCCTGTTCCTCAACAGCGTGCCCAAGAGCGGCAGCCACCTGCTGCGCAACATCGTCCGGATGTTCGTGCCGGTGGAGCAGCAATATTCCGCCCAGTTCATCCAGTGGCCCAACCTGCAGCAGCATCTGCAGGCCTTCGATCCGGCCAGGAACCACCTGAGCTGGGGGCACCTGCTCTTCTCCGACGCGTCGGCGATCGAGCTTGCCGGCGTTCGCAAGATATTGCTGGTCCGCGACCCCTACGACTGGGTGCTGGCCCGCGCGCGCTTCTTCATGTCGGAGGAGTTCAGCGGCAACATCAACCACCTCAAGGGCGGCAAGCTGTCCGTGGAGGCGCTCCTCAACCTGATGATCTTCGGGGTCTACCAGAAGGCCCCGCCCATGGCGGACATCTATGCGAACAATGCCGCCGCCTGGCTCGGCACAGGCGTGTTCCTGGTCCGCTATGAGGATCTGGCGGCGTCACTGAAGCGGCTCGATTCCCCTGAGACGGAGGCTTATTTCCAGTCCCTGTTCGAGGCTTGCGGGATCGGCCCGGTTCCGGCCGACTGGAAGGACCGGGTCCTGGTCGGCTCCGACCGCAAGCAAAGCGGCACCGCGCGCGAGAATTTGACCGGCCTCAGCGTCGATTTTCCCAGGGAATTGCCCGAAATGCAGAAGCGCCTGGTGGACTTCGCGGCGCCGGGGCTGCGCGCCCTGCTCGGCTACTCCTGAAGCCGGAGCCCCCGGGCGCCGGAACCGCAGCCTCAGTTGAGGCCGGTCTTGGTGCCTTCCGGAGGCCGCTCGCCGCCGCGCACGTCGTTGCGGAACTTCATCTGCGCGGTTCGTTCGGCGTCGGCTATCTCTTTCCACTCGGCCGCGGTCCGGCACACCTTGGCCGGCCGCAGATGAGAGCCGAGGCTCGATCCGCGCTTGCAGAAGCGCTTCTCCTTGGCGGGCGCCGTCTCGTCCGCCGCGAAGGCCGGAGCAAAGGCCAGGGAAGCTACGACCGCTGCTGCCAAAATCCGCATCCCGCCGATCCTCCTGCTGAAGAAAATAAACATTCCAACAGGTTGTAACAGTTCCGGCGAAAACTGGCAAACCAGGCCGGCCGAAGCGGCAAGACTCGCAAACCCTGCACAGCGCGGGGGCGCAAATACCCGGTGCAATCGGCGTCCTGTGCCGGATGGCAAAGGCTGCGGCGGCGACCTATGATCGCCGCCTGACCTGCGGCCGGCGTCGCGGCGAGACCACAAGCGGACAGGCGCGGACGAATTGGAAGGCACCGGCAGCAGCATCGATCGGCTTCGCTCCGAGGCGGCGCGCCTGCTCGGCTTCGATCCCGCCGCCGCGGCCGACCGGGCCCGGGAGATCCTTCGGCTCGACCCCGGCAGCGGCGACGCGCTTCGGCTGCTCGCCGCGGCGTTGCGGCGCCTCGATCGGCATGAAGAGGCGCAACGGGCCGAGATGGAGGCGATCGGAGCTTCTGGACGAATCCCGGCGCTTTCCCAGGCGGCGGGAGCCCTGGCCTCGGGCCGGCAGGAGCAGGCCGAGAACCTCCTGATCCCCTATCTGCGCCGTCACCCGGAAGATTCGGCCGCCCTCCTGATGCTCGCGGAGATCGGCTTCAGGATCGGCGCCTACGGCCGGAGCGAGGCGCTCTTGAGGAACGTCCTGTCGCGGGCGCCGGCTTATTCCGCGGCCCGTCTGGCTCTGGCGAGGGTGCAGCTCGCCCAGGCGCTCCCGGCGGCGGCGATCGCGACGATCGAACCGATATTCGCGCAGGATCCCCATCATCGGGAGGCGCTGATGATGAAGGCCTCCCTGATCGATCAGCTCGGCGAAACCGAGGCGGCGGCTCAGCTTCAGGAAAAGCTCCTCGAGCTGGAACCAGGCTCGGCCGGCTCGTGGGTCGGCTTGGGCCACAAGCTGCGCACGATCGGCCGCTCCGCCGAAGCCGCCGCCGCCTATCGGCAGGCCCTCAGCCTCGATCCGAGATCCGGCGACGCCTGGTGGGCGCTCGCGGACCTGAAGACCGAAACCTTCGCGGCCGACGATGTTGCCGCGATGAAGCGCGCGCTCGCGGGCGGAGCCCGGCGGCACGATGCCCCGCAGCTCCATTTCGCGCTTTCGAGAGCCTGCGAGGAGAAGGGCCTGACCGCCGGGAGCTTCGAGCATCTGGCGGAGGGGAACCGGCTGAAGCGGAGGACCTTCCAATATGATCCGGAGACGCTCACCGGCGAGGTCCGGCGGGCGGTCCGGCTGTTCACCCCGTCCTTCTTCGCCGAACGCGCCGGCCGCGGCTGCCACTCCGCCGATCCCATCTTCATTCTTGGGATGCCGCGGTCCGGATCGAGCCTGGTGGAGCAGATCCTCGCCAGCCATTCGATGGTCGAGGGCGTTTCGGAGCTTCCCCACCTCCCTGCCCTCGCCCGCCGCCTCGCGGAGGAGAGCCGGCCGGGCGCACCGCCCTATCCCGAGCTCCTGGCGCGGCTGGAGGGCCCCGCGCTGAAGGCCCTGGGCGAGGAATATCTGGAGCGGGCGAGCGCCCACCGCCGCTCCGGCCGGCGCCATTTCATCGACAAGATGCCGCACAACTGGACGGACATCGGGCTCATCCACCTGATCCTTCCGAACGCCAGGATCATCGACGTCCGGCGGCACCCGCTGAGCTGCTGCCTCTCCAACTTCCGGCAATATTTCGCGACCGGCCATCCCGCGGCCTGGTCCCTCGGCGAGATGGGCCGTTACTATCGCGATTATGTGCGGCTGCTCGGCCATTTCGACGAGGTCCTGCCGGGCCGGATCCACCGAATCTTCCACGAGGCGCTCGTCGAGAACAGCGAAGCCGAGATCCGCTCGCTGCTCGCCTATCTCGGCCTGCCCTTCCAAGAGGCCTGCCTGCGGTTTCACGAGAACGGCCGCGCCGTCCGCACGCCCAGCGCCGAGCAGGTCCGAAGGCCGATCAACCGCGAAGGCCTCGACCGTTGGAAAGGCTATGAGGCGTGGCTGGGACCGCTGAAGCAGGCGCTGGGGCCCGTGCTCGAACGCTATCCGGAAGTGCCTGAGGCCTGGGCGTAATAGGCGCAGCCGTCCTTGCCCGGGCTCCTCGCCCCGGCGGGATGACGACCTAGGTGGTATCAACGTTCAGGGGCGGGTATTCTGAAATCCTCCCCTGCATTTGCAGGGGAGGACTTGGGCGCGGAGCAGTGCCGGCTGAATGATACAGCCTAATTCCCCGTGCCGCCCGGCTCCCACCAGTAAGGCGCCCTTACCCGGCTGCCGGTCACCACCTCGTTCATCGTCACCGGATCGTAGAGGCGGCCGCCGAGCATGACCCGGTGCACCTTGTCGCTGTTGCGGATGTCGGCCGTCGGATCGGCGTCGAGGACGACGAGGTCGGCGAGCTTGCCGGCTTCGAGGGATCCGAGGTCGCGGGCGTAGCCGAGCGACGTCGCGGCCGCGATCGTTCCGGCGCGAAGCGCTTCGACCGGGCTCCAGCCGCCGCGGACGAACGACCACAGCTCCCAGTGCGGCCCGAGCCCGGCCTGCTGGCCGTGGGCCCCGATCGCGACCTGGACTCCGCGGTCGGCGAGCTTCTTGGCCTCGCGGGCGGCGTCGTCGTCCACGAAATCCTCCTCCGGCGCCATCGTCCGGCGGACATTCTGGGCGGCGAGCAGGGCCGGCGGCGCGTGCCTGGAAAGCAGGGGATGCTTCCACACGTCCATATGCTGGCGCCAGTAGGGATCGCCGGCGAGGCCGCCATAAGCGACCACCAGTGTCGGCGTGTAGTTGGTCTTCGACTGGGTCCAAAGGCTCACGACATCGTCGTAGAAGACCTCGGCCGGCACGTTGTGCTCGACCGTCGCATTGCCGTCCTGGATCAGCGACATGTCCATCGTGAAGAGCGAGCCGCCCTCTGGAACGACCTCCATCCCCTCGCGCTGGGAAGCCGCGACCACCATCTGCCTCTGATCCCGCCTCGGCTGGTTATAGTTCTTGACGCTGTGGGCGCCCTGCGCCTTCAGGCGGCGCACGTGGGCGAGCGCGTCCTCGAAGGTGTTGATCTCGGCATAGACGTCCGCCGCCTTGGCTCCGTAGACGATCTCGCCGGTCGAGAAGGTGCGCGGGCCGAGGATCTTGCCCGCGCGCTGCATCTCGGCGGCGGCGAATATCTCGGCCGCCCGGGCCGAGGGATCATGGGCCGTGGTGGTGCCCATCGCCAGATTGGCGATCTGGGCCCAGTTCTGCTGCGGGATGAGATCGTCCTGGCCCTGGGGACCGTGGGCATGGGCGTCGACCAGACCCGGGATGATCGTCTTGCCGGTGACGTCGACCGTTTTGGCGCCGGCCGGGATGCTCACCTGGCCGCGCGGGCCGACGGCGAGGATCCGGTCGCCGCGGACGACGAGGACTCCGTCGTCGATGATCCCGCCGTCCGCGGCGGCCATCGTGACGATGCGCGCGCCGGTGAGAGCGACGACGCCGCTCGGCCGGTCGGCGGCAATCTCCATCGAGAGCGACAGGCCGGTGGCCGGTGGCTGGAACTTCGGCGCGTTCTCGGGCGGCGGAGCGGAGCCGAACAGGCTCGCGGAGTCGACCGTGTAGACGGTCGGACCGGTGCTCCAGTGAAGCCGGCGGCCACCGCCGGACCAGTGGATGAACTCGGCGCCGACGGCGCTGACCTTCGTGACCGGAAGCGGGCCGCCCTTGGCGTCCGCGGCGACGTCCTGGGTGCCGGGCATCAGCGGCATGACGAAGGCCTGATAATTCTGCCGGAAGGCGAGATACTGGCCGTCGGGCGAGACCTGATAGTCGCTCACCATCTCGCCGGTCGAATGGACGTGCTTCGCCTCGCCGTTGAGGTCGGTGCTGACCAGCTGGCGCTTGCCCGCGGCGCTGACGATCATGAACAACCGGTCGTTCGAAGCGCCGAATTGCGGGGCCGCTCCGTCCGGGCTGACTCGCTCCGGCGCGCCGCCCGCGGACGCCACCCGGTAGATGCCGGGATTTTCCGACCATCGGGCGGCGGTGAGGAAGCCCCCCTGCCCTTTCTCGAAGACGATCGTCTTGCCGTCGGGCGAGAATTGCGGCCGCGCGTAATGACCCGGCTGCGCCGTCACCTGGCGCGGCGTTCCGCCGCCCGCCGCCACCGTCCGGATCCGGCCGAGGCCGCGGTCGGTCCAGCCGACATAGACGATGGTGCGGCCGTCGCGCGACCAGGCCGGGAAGAGCTCGAGCTCTTCGTCATTGCCCCTTACCAGCGGCCGCGGCGCGCCGCCGGCGGTCGGCTTGATCCAGAGCCTGCCCAGCGTCTCGAAGACCACCTGCCGGCCGTCGGGAGATACGCTCGCCCAGCGCGGCATCTTCGTCTGGAAGCGATCGGGAGCGACTTCGACCCGCGGGTGGATCGCGTCGATGACGACCCGCGTGTCGTTCACCCGGAACGGGATCTCGCTCGCGGCTCCGCCATTGCCTTCCACCCGGCGAAGCTTGCCGCCGGCCCAGAAGACGACGCTCCGGCTGTCCGGGGTCCAGGCCATGTTCGGATAGACCCCGGTCACCGCCCAGGTCTCCTGCATGTCCTGGTCGAGATCGTCGTAGATCTTGCGCTCCTCGCCGGAGACGAGGTCCTTCACGTAGAGCTTGGACCTGGCCCGCTCGCGGCGGACGAAGGCGATCTTCTTGCCGTCCGGAGACGGCGCGGGACGGACCGAGCCGCCGGCGCCGGAGACGGCCGTCGTCACCTCGCCGGTCTCGAGCTCGTAGCGCTGGATCTCGAACAGGTTGGTGTTCGAATTCTGCGCATATTCGAAGATCGGCCCCGGAGTGATGTTGCGCGTGAAATAGACGCTCTTGCCGTCGGGGGCGAAGATCGGCTCGCCCAGCTCCTTCTGGTGCTGCTCGTTGGGCTTCTTGACGAGCGGCACTCCCGCGCCTCCTGAGACGTGGTAGAGCCACACTTCGCCGGTGCCGAGCGAGCGGCCGGTGGTGAAATGCTTCTTGGCGACGATGAAGCGGCCGTCCGGGCTCCAGCCGGGCTGGTTGAGGAGCCGGAAATCCTCCTTGGTCAGCTGGCGCTTGTCCGAGCCGTCGACGTTCATGATCCAGATATTGTCGCCCCCGCCCCTGTCGGAGGTGAAGGCGATCCTCCGTCCCTCGGGCGAGAAGCGCGGCTGATGCTCGAAGGCGAGCCCTTCGGCGATCCGCGTGGGCGTGCCGCCGCCGATCGGCATGGTGTAGATGTCGCCGAGCATGTCGAAGGCGATCGTGCGCCCGTCGCGCGAGACGTCGACGTTCATCCAGGTGCCGTTGTCGACGTTGATCGGGACCTGCCGGGTGGTCATCCCGGGAGGGGCGTTGACGTTCCACTTCTCCGGCTTGGCCGGGGTCGCGGCGGGCGTGGCGCGAGGCGTTGCCGGCGGCAGCGGTCCGGTCGCGCGTTGCTCCGGATTGGTCGCCTCGTTCTCGGGTGCCTGCGTCTCCTGGACCGGGGGGACGGGCGGCGGCGTGTCCCTGGGCGGCGCCTGTGCACCCGCCTGAGTGGCCGCCAGAACCGCGGCGATCGCCGCCGTCACCCGATATTTCATGCATTCCTCCGACAGGTTTTGGAGGCGCTTTAAGAGGGAATCAGGCGCGCGTCTTGCGCGAAATTGCCTCCCCGCGCGCAGCGTGGGGAGGGGGACCAGGCGGAGCCTGGTGGAGGGGTAATCGGCTCGGACGCGAAGGGTCCGGCGCGAAACGGCCAAAGCCTGGGCAACTACCCCTCCACCACCCTTCAGGTGGCCCCCTCCCCATCCCTTCAGGATGGGGAGGCAGGATCAGTACCTGTAATGATCCGGCTTGAACGGGCCTTCGGTGGGGACGCCGATATAGGCCGACTGCTTCTCGGTGAGCTTGGTGAGCTTGACGCCCAGCTTGTCGAGGTGGAGCGCCGCGACCTTCTCGTCGAGATGCTTGGGGAGGACGTAGACGTCGTTCTTGTAGGTCTCGGCCTTGGTCCACAGCTCGATCTGGGCGAGGGTCTGGTTGGTGAAGCTCGCCGACATGACGAAGCTCGGGTGGCCGGTGGCGTTGCCGAGGTTCACGAGACGGCCCTTGGAGAGGACGATGATCTTCTTGCCGTCCGGGAACTCGACCTCGTCGACCTGCGGCTTGATCTCCGTCCACTTCATGTTCTGAAGAGCGCCGATCTGGATCTCGCTGTCGAAATGGCCGATGTTGCACACGATCGCCATGTTCTTCATCGCCCGCATATGGTCGACGGTGATGACGTCGGCATTGCCGGTGGCGGTGACGAAGATGTCGGCGCGGCCGGCGGCCTCCTCCATCGTCACGACCTCATAGCCTTCCATCGCCGCCTGAAGCGCGCAGATCGGGTCGATCTCGGTGACGAGGACGCGGGCGCCGCCGTTGCGGAGCGAGGCCGCCGAGCCCTTGCCGACGTCGCCGAAGCCGGCGACCGCGGCGACCTTGCCGGCGAGCATCACGTCGGTGCCGCGGCGGATGGCGTCGACGAGGCTCTCCTTGCAGCCGTAGAGATTGTCGAACTTGGACTTGGTGACGCTGTCGTTGACGTTGATCGCCGGGAAGGGGAGCTTGCCCTGCTTGGAAAGCTCGTACAGGCGGTGGACGCCGGTGGTGGTCTCCTCGGAGACGCCCTTGATCGCCTGCACCGTCCTGGTGAGGAAGCCGGGCGACTTGGCGATCACTCGGCGGACGGTGGCCTGGAAGACCTCCTCCTCCTCATTCTCGGGCGCCGGGAATTCCTCGCCCGCCTCGATGCGCGCGCCCCAGAGCGCGAACATGGTGGCGTCGCCGCCGTCGTCGAGGATCATGTTGCAGGTCTCGCCGTCTCCCCAGTCGAAGATGCGCTCGACATAATCCCAATATTCCTCGAGCGTCTCGCCCTTGACGGCGAACACCGGAACGCCCGTCGCGGCGATCGCGGCGGCGGCATGGTCCTGCGTCGAGAAGATGTTGCACGAGGCCCAGCGGACCTTGGCTCCGAGCGCCGTCAGGGTCTCGATCAGGACCGCGGTCTGGATGGTCATGTGGAGCGAGCCGGTGATCCGCGCGCCCTTCAGCGGCTGCGAGGCCCCGAACTCATCGCGGAGCGCCATCAGGCCCGGCATCTCGGTCTCGGCGATCTCGATCTCCTTGCGGCCGTAGGCGGCGAGGCCGATGTCGCGGATCACATAATCGTCAAAATGGGTCTGGGCCTGAGTCGCCACTACGGTCTCCTGTCGCAAAGAAAAGACCGCCGGCACGAGGGGGCGGTCGCAGGGCGCTGCTCTAGCCGGAACCGCTCGCAAATGCAAATATAAAGATATCTTTATATGTGACGGTGAAAGCCGTCATCGTGAGCGAAGCGAAGCAATCCAGAGTGGCCTCGGAGCCGGCTGGATTGCTTCGTCGCTGCCGCGAAGCGGCAGCTTATCCCGAGCGCCGCCGCGGGCGGCGTCGAAGGGCTCCTCGCGATGACGGGCCTTGCCTATCGCGCGGTCAGAGTGATCGGACAGGCTCCGCCGGGAAGTTCCGGCGCCCTCCCGAAGCTCTCCGCCAGCCGGACCAGCCGGCCGACGTCGCCTTGCGCCGCCACCGCCTCGGCGGCGGCGGCGGCGGTCTGCTCGCACACCGCCGCGCTGGTCGAGTCGGCGCCATATTGATTGGCCATCGCGGTGGTGAAGCTGTCGTAGAAGCGTTGCCCCTCCGGACCGTAGCCGCGCTCGAACTGGGCCTTGATCACCCCGTTCGCCTCCTGGAGCGTCGAGCGGTTGATCCGGACAAAGTCGTTATAGGCGGTGAGCACGTCGATCCCCATCGCCCGGCACCGCAGGGTCGCCACCATCAGCCGCGACTGCAGGTCGCGAATGGTGGCGGCCGCCCGCTCCTGTTCGTTCCAGCACGACATCGCGGCCGATGCCGGCTGAGCCTGGATCAAGGCCGTCGCCGCCAGGCCGAGCACGGCCTTCAAAATCCCTTTCCTCATGGTCCATCCCCTTCCGCACCGCGGCCCGCTTCCGCGCGGGTCCGCAAGGAGGAGAAGGTTTCACGATTCGGGTTGGCGAAGGATGAGGGGAGCTGGTTAACGGCGCCATGACAATGGTTTGACGCCCTGGGGAGGGATTCAGGCGGTGCCGAAATCCGCGGTCAGCATCCTGGTGTCCACACCGGCGCTTCGGAAGGCCTCGCTCCAGCGGTTGCCGACGTCGCAATCGAACAGCAGCTCGTCGCTGCCCGGAGTCGCGAACCAGCCGTTGCCGCGAAGCTCCTCCTCGAGCTGGCCCTGTCCCCAGCCGGCATAGCCGAGCGCGGCGAGCCAGCGCGTGGGCCCGCGGCCCTCCGCGATCGCCCGCAGGATGTCGAGAGTCGCGGTCAGGCCCCAGCGTCCGGCGACCGAGATCGTCTCCTGCCCACCCCAGTCGGTCGAGTGGAGGATGAAGCCGCGCTGGGGCTGGACGGGCCCGCCGGCGTGGATCGGAACGTCCGGGGCCACGCCCGGCTCTATCTCGAGCTGGCCGAGCAATTCGTGGAAGCTGATTCGTGGGACGATCCGGCCGAGGCCGATGCCGAGCGCTCCGTTCTCGTCGTGCACGCACATCGCGATCACGGCCTTCTCGAAGCGGGGATCGCCAATGCCGGGCATGGCGAGGAGGAGCTGACCCGAGAGGAAAGGCGGCTGTTCCATGGCCAATGCTATAGGCGGGACCCAAGGGCGCTGCTAGGGCGGCGCCGATCTTATTGACGAAACGAAAGGAAGCCGAGATGAGCATCAACGTTGGCGATCGCCTCCCCAAGGGAAACCTGGTCAAGGCGGATTCGGAGGGGCCCCAGCCGGTCGACAGCGAGGATTTCTTCCGGGGCCGCCGCGTCGCGATCTTCTCGGTCCCCGGCGCCTTCACCCCCACCTGCTCGGCGCGCCACCTTCCCGGCTTCGTCGAGCGCGCCGAGGCGCTGAAGGCGAAGGGCGTGGACGAGGTCGCCTGCATCGCCGTCAACGACGCCTTCGTCCTCCAGGCCTGGGCCGAGCAATCCGGAGCGGTCGGCAAGGTTACGATGCTGGCCGACGGCAATGGCGATTTCGCCCGCGCGCTCGGCCTCACCTTCGACGGCACGAGGTTCGGAATGGGCGAGCGCGGCCAGCGCTGGTCGGCGGTGGTGAACGACGGCGTTGTCGAGCAGCTCAACGTCGAGGAGCCGGGCGCCTTCAACGTGAGCAGCGCCGATTACTTGATCGAGCGGCTGTAGGCGGGGCAGGCAACGCCTGCCTTCCACATGCGTTCACCCCCTGCTTCGATCCGACCGCGGGGAAATTGATCCATGGCTGCCAATTCCGACAAGCCCGATAAACGGGAAGGCAAATCGGCGGCTCTGAAGCTCGCCGAGGACATCAAGCGGAGCCCGCTGACGGCGGCCGCGATCGCCGGCGGCGCCGCCGCGGCGGCTGCCGGAGCCGTGCTGGGAGCGAGGGCCCTCGCCCGCCGCAACGGCGCCCGCGAGGGCAAGCCCGTGAACCAGGTGCTGGCGGCGGCGATCACCGCGACGGAGGCCGCGGCCGCCTGCCAGAAGGCGCCGGATCCCAGCACGGCGCCGGAGCCGGGCGCGGGCGAAGCGGAGGGGCACCCGAGCTAGGGTTCGTCCTGTTGAGCCGGATTCGTCCTGGCGAGTTGGATTCGTCACCCCGGACTTGATCCGGGGTCCACCTTCTTCTCGTCGCTGTCGCGGAAGAGAAAAGGTGGATGCCGGATGAAGTCCGGCATGACGAGGCGGCGCGTCAGATGACGAGACGGCGCCTCAGCGTGGAACCATGGCGTAGTCGATGAAGATTTCGACTGTGGTCGCTACCTCTCCCGGTTCGAGGGGAGTCGGCCGGACACGGCTTCCAGTGACCGTGATATATTGTTCACCCTCGGTTGCGAATCGGTTTTCGCTCACGCGAAGGACACGCGCGATTTTCATTCCGAGCGCTTCCGCATAGGTCTCGGCCTGGGCACGGGCCTCCGTGACGGCGGCGCGCCTGGCGGCTCGAAGGGCCGGCGCCTCGTCTGAAAGGCCGAAAGAGGGCCCCTGCACTTCGTTGGCTCCCGCTTCGAACAACGCGCCCACGATGTCGGGCGCCCGGCGCAGCTCGCGAAGTTGAAGCCGGAGGCGATTGCGAGCGACATAACCGGTGATCCGCCGGACGCGCGCTTCCTCCTCCCCATCGCTTTCGTCGGGCGAGAATTGCGCGGTGACGGAAAGCTCCGAAGTCTGAACGTCGCGCGCCTCGATGCCGTTTTGCCGTACGGCCGCGAGTAGGCGATTGGCCAAAAGGTTGTTCGCTGCGAGCGCCTCCTTCGCCGTCCGGCCCGTGGTCACGACGCCTGCGGTGATTTCCATCAGGTCCGGCCGCGAAAGATGTTGCCCTTCCGCTTCGACCTTGAGAAGCACCTCGCCGGGAGCGAGGCTGATCGCCACGTTCTGACCCGGCGCCCCCGCCGGCAGCGCCGCCAGAGCCAGCGCCGCCGCTACGCCTGCCAGCCGCATTTGCGTCCCCTGTTCTGCTGCTGGAGCCAGCCCATCAGCGGCCGGAAATAGTCGAGCATCGGCTGGCCCGACATCTCGCGGGTGCCGGTGAACGCCTCGAGCGCGTCCGGCCAGGGCCTGGACGCGCCCATCGCGAGCATCGCGTTCAGGCGCTGGCCGACTTCCTTGTTGCCGTAGAAGGAGCAGCGGTGGAGCGGCCCCGTCCAGCCGGCCTGCTTGCACGCGGCCTGGTAGAATTGGAACTGGAGGATCCGGGCGAGGAAGTAGCGGGTGTAGGGAACGCTCGCGGGCACGTGATATTTGGCGCCCGGATCGAAATCCTGCTCGCTGCGCTGGCCCGGCGGGACGATGCCCTGGTACTGGAGGCGAAGGTCGTTCCAGCCCTGGTTGTAGGCGGTGGGCGCGATCTCGCCGCTGAACACCTTCCAGCGCCATTTGTCGACGAGCAGTCCGAAGGGCAGGAAGGCGACCTTGTCCATCGCCTGACGGAGCAGCAGGCCGATGTCCTTGTCGGCGCTCGGCACCTTGTTGCGCGGCAGGAGGCCGACCTGGACGAGATATTCCGGAGTGACGGACAGGGCGATCATGTCGCCGATCGCCTCGTGGAAGCCGTCGTTGGCGCTGTCGAGATAGAGCAAGGGCTGCTTGTTGTAGGCGCGCTGGTAGAAATTGTGGCCGAGCTCGTGATGGACGGTGACGAAATCGTCGGCATTGACCTTGGTGCACATCTTGATGCGCAGGTCCTCGACATTGTCGACGTCCCAGGCCGAGGCGTGGCAGATCACCTCGCGGTCCCTGGGCGCGGTGATCATCGAGCGCGTCCAGAAGCTCTGCGGCAAAGGCGCGAAGCCCAGTGACGTGAAGAAGCTCTCGCCGGTGCGGACGATCTTCTCGGGCGTATATTTGTTGCGGACGAGAAGCTCGGTGAGGTCGTAGCCGACGTCGCCCGCGCCCTTCGGAGCGACGACGTCGTAGATATTGCCCCATTCCTGGGCCCACATGTTGCCGAGCAGGTCGGCGCGGATCGGGCCGGTCTCGGGCTGCACCTGGTCGCCATATTTGTCGTTCAGCTTGGCTCGGGTGTAGCAATGAAGCTCGTCGTAGAGCGGCTTGACCTCGCTCCACAGCCGGTCGGTCATCGCCGCGAACTCGTTGGGCGGCATGTCGTAGCGCGACCGCCACATGGCGCCGGTGTCGGGGTAGCCGAGCTCCTTGGCGCCCTGGTTGGCGATGTCGGTGAGCCGGACGTAGTCGGGGCGCATCGGGCGGCCGACGTTGGAATGCCAGCTCGTCCACATCTCCTGGAGCTGGGCCGGGTTGCGGACCGTGCCCATCTTCTCCTCGAGATCGTTGCCCGTCATCTCCTTGCCGCCGAGCGTTCCGCGCCCCTTGCCGTAGGTCGAGTTCAGGCGGGTGGAGATGGTGTTGAGCTCGGCGGCGGCGCCTGGCGTGGTCGGCGCCGGGAGCACGAGGGCGCTGCGCAGGATGTCGAGCTTGCGCTTGGTGTCGTAGTCGAGGCCGCCGACGTTGGCATATTTCGCCGCCTCGTTGGCGAAGCGGACCGACATCTCGGTGCCGATGGTTCCGAAATGGGCGGCGAGCGCGTCGGTGTCGTCGGTGATGTAGGTCGAATTGACCCATTGGGCGCGGCTGTTGAGGACGGCGAACTCGCCAAGCTCCTTCTCGGCGCGGGCGACGAAGGCGCGGGCGTCTTCGAGGGTGGGCGCAGCCGGCTGCGCGGTCGCCGGCACTTCCGCGGGAGCGGCCGAAGCCGTGTCGACGGACGTGTCCGCCGAGGCATTGGTGCAGGCGGTCAGGCAGATGGCGAGGGCGAGTGCGGATACGGTGGATTTCATCGGGCCGGCATCCTCGTTGTCTATCTCGTTGCGCGGCTATTGCGCCTCGGGCTTTGGCGAATCAAGCGAGAGGAAATCGGCGATGGCGAGGCCCAGCTCCGGCTTGGTGACGGCGTTCATGTGGTTGCCCGGGATCTCGACGAAGCCGGCGTCGGGGAGCAGCCGGGCGAGGTCTTCGGCGGGGCCGTTGTCCTGGTCCTCCATTCCGGACACGACGAGGGTCGGAACGGCGATCCCGAGCAGCTCCGTCTCGGTCGAATCGACGAAGCTTCCGAGCAGCGGCAGAAGCGCCTTCGGATCGCCGCCGGTGGTCTTGAGGAAGGCTTCCGCCATCCATTCGTTCGAGCCGCGCTCGTGGCTGCCCATGCCGGTCAGGACCTTCCGGAAATGGGCCGAGCGGCGGCCGGTCTCGAGCATCCCGCGAAGGCCCATCCCGGCGATCACCAGCCGCTTCGGCCGGGCTCCCAGGATCGCCATCCGGGCGGAGGTGCGGGCGCCGAGCGAATAGCCGCCGAGATCGTAATCGGTAAGAGCCAGATGCGCGATCAGCTCCATCCCGTCGCGGGCGAGGACGTCGGGCGGATAGGAGGCCTCGTCGTGGGGAGCGGCGCTCTCGCCGTGCGCGCGCAGGTCCGGCATGATCACCCGCAAGCCCCGCGAGGCGAGCTCGGCGGCGTGGCCGAAGCGGATCCAGTTCATGTCCGCGCTTGAGAAGAGGCCGTGGAGGAGGACGACCGCCCTGCCCTCCCCCAGCTCGTGCCAGGCGAGGTCCGCCCCGTCGGAGGCGGTGAAGCGGTGGGTGGTGGGTTCAGTCATTCGTCGCTCCCCTGCCGTCACCCCGGGCTTGATCCGGGGTCCATGAGCACGGCCGCGGGGAATTACCGAAGACGATGTTCATGGATGCCGGATCAGGTCCGGCATGACGAGGCGGCTCAATCCGGCAGCTTCCCGGTGGCCTTGATCCAGCGGTCGGCGACGGGCTTGTACTCATCGGTCCGGTACTCCGGCAGGCCTTCGGTGTTGATCCAGGCGCGGTGCATGCTCTCCGCGCCGAAATGATGCCTGGGGCTGAAACGCGAGGGATCGTCGAAGGAGCCGACGGTGAGGTCCATATTGTCGCTGTCGGGAAAGGCGAAGCCGAGCGGGGTTCCGCATTCCCGGCAATAGGGACGCCGCGCTATGGGCGAGGAGACGTACCAATCGGGCTCCTGCTCCCAGGCCACGTCCGCCTTCTTCATGTTCTTGAACGCGATCGAGACCCCGCCGGTGGCCCGCTGGCACATCCGGCAATGGCACAGATAGGCTTCGTCATTCTCGACCCGGGCCGAGTAGCGGATCCGCCCGCAGGCGCAGCCGCCCTTCATTTCGTCTGGCATGGGGTACCTCCCTCCGGCCCCCATACGTCATTCCGGAGAAAGCCGGAACCTCGGGCAAACCGGCCGGGACGGGCCAGGAACTCCACCGTCTGGATCAGGATGGCTTCGGCGCCGTCGCCGCCGAAGCGTGGCGCGATCGCCGGCGCGCCCTTCGGTATCGGCGTCGGCACCGATCGGGACCAGCCACAGGGTCACGCCGCCTTTCTCAGGCGCCAGCCGGTAATTGGTGCCAGGCACCGATTTCTAAGGGTTGGGATCGTTGGTGCGGGAGGGGCCTTCACGCCGCCTTTTTCAGGTGCTTGCGGCCGAGCAGCTCGGCGATCTGGACGGCGTTGAGCGCGGCGCCCTTGCGCAGATTGTCGGAGACGCACCAAAGGTTGAGGCCGTTCTCGACCGTCGGATCCTCGCGCACCCGGCTGATGTAGGTGGCATATTCGCCCACCGCCTCGACCGGAGTGACGTATCCGCCGTCCTCCCGCTTGTCGACGAGCATCACGCCCGGCGCCTCGCGGAGGATCTTCTGGGCCTCCTCGGCGGAGATCTCCCGCTCGAACTCGATGTTGATCGCTTCGGAATGGCCGACGAAGACCGGGACCCGGACGCAGGTGGCGGTCACCTTGATCTTCGGATCCAAGATCTTCTTGGTCTCGACGACCATCTTCCACTCCTCCTTGGTCGAGCCGTCGTCGAGGAAGGCGTCGATATGCGGAATGACGTTGAACGCGATCTGCTTGGGATAGACGCTCGCCTCGGCCGAATCCCCGACGAAGATGTTGCGGCTCTGCTCGAACAGCTCGTCCATGCCCTGTTTCCCCGCTCCGGAAACGGACTGGTAGGTCGAGACCACCACCCGCTTGATCGTCGCGAAATCGTGCAGCGGCTTCAAGGCCACCACCATCTGGGCGGTCGAGCAGTTGGGGTTGGCGATGATGTTCCTGGCCCGATAGCCGTCGATGGCGTGGGCGTTCACCTCCGGCACGATCAGCGGCACGTCCGGGTCCATCCGGTAGTAGGAGCTGTTGTCGATCACGGTGCAGCCGGCCGCAGCAGCCTTGGGCGCATAGGCCTTGGCAGCCTCGGAGCCGGCCGCGAACAGGGCCATGTCCCAGCCCGACCAGTCGAAATGCTCGATATTGGCGACCTTGAGCTCCTTGCCGCTGTCGCCGAAGTCGATGATGTCGCCCGTGGAGCGCGAGGAGGCGACCGCAGCGACCTCGTCTGCCGGGAATTCGCGCTCGGCAAGGATGTTCAGCATCTCGCGCCCGACATTGCCCGTCGCACCGACGACGACGATCCGATAACCCATTTGCAAGCTCTCCAAAGACGTGAGGCGGCACTGCTATCGCATGGGCCGTTTGAAATCGATATGGGGTGCCGGGACAACGGGGGGAAGTGATGAAAAGGTCCGGCGTGCTTTTGGCGGCGGCGCTCCTGCTTCTGGTCGCGGCGATGGGGCTGAAAGGGCGGATGCTGCAACTGCCGGGGTCGGCGCCGGCCTCCGCGAGTGGCTTCTCCGCGGATCGCGCGCACGGGCGCCTCGCCTATATCCTGGGCGACCAGCGCCCCCATCCGGTCGACAGCGGCGAGAACGACGCCGTTCGGGCCCGATTGATCGAGCAGATGCGCTCGGTGGGCCTCGATCCGCAGGTGACCGACGACTTCGCGTGCAACAGCCATCCGGCAGTGCCCGGAGTCAGCTGCGCGCGCGTCCGCAATGTCGTCGCCACTCTGGGGCCCACGCAGGGGCGGCACGTGCTCGCAGTCGCTCATTACGACAGCACACCCGTGGGGCCGGGCGCGGCCGACGACGGCATCGGCGTCGCGACCCTGCTCGAGGTGGCGGACCGGCTTCGCGGTAAGACGCTTCGGCGGCGGGTCACCTTCCTGATAAACGAAGGCGAGGAAGCGGGGCTGATTGGTGCCCGGGCGTTCACGGAGCGGCATCCGATCGCCGGCCGGGTAGAGGCCCTGGTCAACCTGGAAGCCCGCGGTGTCGAAGGGCCCGCGATCATGTTCGAGACGAGCCAGCCGAACGGGCGGGCGCTCGCCACTTATGCGAGGAC
>DASVTN010000037.1:0-12712 GCA_036387555.1 Allosphingosinicella sp.
TCCCGAGGCGAGCCCCGAGCTCGACCGGCTCGTCTCTTATGCCGTCGAATATGGAAACCGCTTCGTCGCTCCCTCGCTCAGGCGCCGGCCGCCGACGCCCGAGGAGGTTCCGGCGCTCCGCGAGCTGGACGAGATCCTCGCCGGAGACGCCGGCGCCGTTGGGGAGGACGAGGATCCGGCGGCCTTCCTCCAGAACCACGTCTACGAGATCGGCAAGAAATATTACGGCAAGGAGCGCCTGCGCGACTGGTTCAAGGCGCTCTACGAGACCCTGCTCGGGAGCGACCAGGGCCCGCGAATGGGCAGCTTTATCGCCCTCTACGGGGTGGAGAACAGCCGCCGGCTCATCGCGGAGGCGTTGAAAGCGGTGGACGCCGAGACCTGAAAATTCCTCTCCGTCCTTACGGGAGAGGAGGGGCCCGCCGCGAAGCGGTGGGAGGTGAGGGTCTGTACACCGGACTCGGAAAAGACCCTCTCCTCCCAGCCTTCGGCTTGAGCCCCTCCTCTCCCGCGAAAAGCGGGAGAGGAAAAGGAACCGCTACGCCTTCTTCGCCGCGATCCAGTCGTCGATCTTCTTCTCGAGCACGGCGAGCGGCAGCGCGCCCGTCATCAGCACCTGGGCGTGGAACTCGCGGATGTCGAAGCGCGCGCCGAGCGCCTTTTCCGCACGGGCGCGAAGCTCGCTGATCTTGAGCTGGCCGATCTTGTAGGCGAGCGCCTGGCCGGGAATGGCGATGTAGCGCTCGGTCTCGGCCGTCGCGTTGCTTCGCCCGCGCGAGCTGTTGTCGAGGATGTACTGGATCGTTCGGTCGCGGGTCCAGCCCTTGGAATGGATGCCGGTGTCGACGACGAGGCGGATCGCCCGGAACAGCTGCGAATCGAGATAGCCGAAATATTGATAGGGGTCCGTATAGACCCCCAGCTCGCGCCCCAGCGTCTCGGCGTAGAGGCCCCAGCCCTCGACATAGGCGGTGTTGCCGCCGAAGCGCATGAAGCTCGGCAGCGCCTCGTTCTCCTGCGCCAGGCTGATCTGGAAATGATGGCCGGGCGCGCCTTCGTGCAGGTAGAGCGTCTCCATCCCCGGCGTCGTCCGCGACGGGAGGTCGTAGGCGTTGAAGTAGAAGACCCCGGGCCTCGATCCGTCGGTCGTTCCGCTCTGGTAGGAGCCGCGGGCGGCGCCCTTCTCGGTCAGCGCCGGCACCGGCCGGATCTCGAGCGCGGTCCTGGGGAGGGTCGAGAACATCTTCGGCAAGGTGGCGTCGAGCCTCTTGCCGATCGCGACATAGCCCTGCTGGAGCTGCTCGCGCGACTTCGGCTTGAACCTGGGGTCGGTGCGGATGTGCTCGAAGAATTGCTGGAGCGTGCCGGCGAAGCCGACCTGCGTCTTCACCGCCTCCATCTCCTTGTGCAGCCGCGCCACCTCGGCGAGACCGATCCGGTGGATCTCGTCCGGAGTCATCTGTGTCGTGGTGCTGAGCGCCACCAGGTGGCGGTACAAAGCGGGGCCGCCCTTCATGTCCTGAAGACCGACGGTCGGACGCGCCTTGGGCAGGTAGCGGTCGCGGATGAAGTCGCGCAGCCTGGTTACCGCCGGGCGGATCCTGGTGGAGATCGACTCCGCATAGGCCGCCTTCAGCCGGGCTCGGTCCGCCTCCGGCACCTCGGCGGGGAAATTAGCCACGGGACGGTAGAAGCTGCTTCCCTCCACGCCTTCGGCGAGCATCGCGTCGAGCTGCTCCAGGACGTTGGCCATGACCAGCCTGGGCTGCACCACGCCCGCCGCCAGCCCCTGCTCCATCCGCTCGATGGCGCCATCCGCCAGACGGACGAAGTCCTCGGTCCGGGCGAGGCCGTTCTCATAATCCTTGACCGTCTTGTAGGGGGCGATGCCCTGTCCGGAGCTCAGCTCCGCGAAGAAGGTGTGGAAGCCGTTGAAATGGTCGATGGGGCGGACGGCCGAGGCGGCGAACAGCTCGCCCTCCAGCCCGCGCAGGTCCATCGTCCGCTGCCATTTGAAGACGTCGTAGGCGACCCGCTCGTCCGGGCTCAGCGCATCGCGGTCGATCCGGGAAAGCGCCGCCAGGTCCGACCGGGCGGCTTCGCGCTCGGCTCCGTAATAAGCGTCGCTGAAGAAATCCCCCAGCCGGTCCGAGTAGCGCAGGTCGCCGCGCGCGATGGCCTGGATCGGATTGCGGCCAAGGCTGCCCTCGTCGCTTTGCCGGAAGAGCGCGGCGAGCGCCTGCGAGGCGCCCTGCGGGAGGGCCTCGACGGCCGTGGCTCGCGGCTCGGGCGGCGGGGAGGAGGCGCAGCCGGCGAGGAGAGCGGCCAGCAGGCCGGCGACAATCTTTGTGGGTCTCATCCAGCTTCTCCCTTGGCCGCTTCTTCTGCCTCCCTGCCGCGAAGCGGTGGGGAGGGGGACCACACGCAGTGTGGTGGAGGGGTAACTGGCTCGGCAGGGAAGGTTTCCGCCCCCACCCTCGCCCTTTCGAGCCAGGTCACCCCTCCATCATGCTTCGCATGGTCCCCCTCCCCATCTTCGATGGGGAGGCAATTATTTCGTCGCCGCGATCCAGTCGTCGATCTTCTTCTCGAGCACCGCCATTGGCAGCGATCCCGTCATCAGCACCTGCGCATGGAAGGCCCTCGGATCGAAGCGCTTGCCGAGCGCCGCTTCCGCCTTGGCGCGGAGGCGCTGGATGGTGAGCGCTCCGATCTTGTAGGCGAGCGCCTGGCTCGGGATGGCGATGTAGCGCTCGACCTCGGCGGTCGCGTCGGTGCGGCCCATTCCCGAATTGGCGAGCATGTAGTCGATCGCCTTCTCACGGGTCCAACCCTTCGAATGAATGCCGGTGTCGACGACGAGCCGCATCGCCCGGAGCATCTCGTCGTCGAGATGGCCGAAACGCTGATAGGGGTCGGTGAACAGGCCGAGCGTCGATCCGAGCGTCTCCGCGTAGAGCGCCCATCCTTCGACATAGGCGGTGTTGCCGCCGAAGCGCATGAACGCCGGGAGCGCCTCGTTCTCCTGGGCGAGGCTGATCTGGAAATGGTGGCCGGGCGCGCCTTCGTGCAGGTAGAGCGTCTCCATCCCGAAGGTGGTGCGCGACGGCAGGTCGTAGGCGTTGAAGTAGAAGACGCCGGGGCGCGAGCCGTCGGGGGCGCCCTGCTGGTAGGAGCCGCCCGCCTCGGTCTTCTCGCGGAATTCCTCCACTCGGCGGATCTCGAGCGGAGTCCTCGGCAGGGTCGAGAATTGCTCGCCGATGCGCGCGTCGACCTTCTTGCCGATCGCGTAATAGCCGTCGCGCAGCGCCTCGACCGTCGCCGGCTTGAACTTCGGGTCGGTGCGCAGATGGTCGAAGAACTGGGCGAGGCTTCCCTTGAAACCGACCTCGTTCTTGATCCCCTCCATCTGGCGGCGGATCCGGGCGACCTCGGTAAGTCCGAGCCGGTGGACCTCGTCCGCCTTGAGCGGAAGCGTCGTCGTGCTCTCGATCAGCCGCTCGTACAGCCGGTCGCCGCCCTTCATGTGGACGAGCCCGGCGCCCTCCCGCGCCTTGGGCAGATAGTCGTTCTTCAGGAAGTCGCGCAGGCGCGTGTAGACCGGGTAGATCTCGTCGCGGATCGAGGCCGCGTAAGCGGTCCGCAAGCGCGCCCGGTCGGCTTCGGGCACGGTGTCCGGGAAGTTGAGCGCCGGCGCGTAGAAGGGCGATTTCTCGGGCGGATCCTTAAGCTGGAGCTCGAGTTGGTCGATGACGTTGCGGATGGTCAGCTTGGTCTCGACGACTCCGGACGCCATGCCCTCGCGGAAGCGGCCGATGGCGCGATCATGAAAGGTGACGTAATCCGCGTGACGCTTGAGATTGTTCTCATAGTCCGCGACCGTCTTGAACGGCGCCGCGCTCCGGCCCGAGGCGAGCACCGGGTAAAAGGTGTGGAAGCCGCTGAAGTGATTGATGGGACGCACGACGGTCAGCGCCATCATCTGCGGAGTCAGGTTCTTCAGCCCCTCCTCGGTCTGCCATTTGAAGACGTCATAGGCGATCCGGTCGGTCGCGTTGAGCTTCGACCGGTCGATCCGTCCGAGCGCGGCGAGATCGGCCTCGCCCGCTGCCTTCTCGGCGGCGAAATACCGGTCGGTGATGAAGTCGCCGAGCCGGTCGGCGTAGCGCATGTCGCCGCGGAAGAGCGCGCTGACCGGGTTGCGCTTCAGACTGGCTTCGTCGCTCTCGCGGAACAGCCGCGCCAGCCTGGCCCCCTCGGTTTCGGAAGCGGCCGGAGCCGCCGCCGGCGCGGTCTGGGCCGAGGCGGGCGGCGCGGCGGCGCAGAATGGGGCCAGGGAAACGGAGGCGAGCAGGGCGAGCGAGATTTTCATGAGGGGCCTTTGGCTGGAGCTGGAGCTGTATTGTTTTCTTAAGACGCCTTCGAGGGCCGCCGCAAGCCGCCGATCCCGATCAATAGGGCGTGGCCGGCGTTACGCCATGCTGCGCGTACCAGCCCCAGGGCCGCTCCCGATACCATTTGGTGATGACATATTTGATCCCCGCGTCCACCGGGCAGCCGGTGTGGAGGGAGAAGGTGTTGGGCTCGCCATATTGGTCGAGGTTGTTCCACAGGAGGAGGTTGCCGGTGCGCGGGGTCACCCGCACCTTCGCGTTGGGGAAGAAGGTCTGACCCCCGGCTTCCGGCTCGTTGAGGAAGATCATCGCCGTCCAGGTCCGCTGGCCGCCCTGGCGCTCCATTTCCGGCCAATAGGGCTGGTTGGTGTAGAAGAAATCGTGGTGCGGCTTGAACTGCTGCCCGACGGCGTAACGCTGGCCCTGGATCGTCTCCCCGTGGGTCGGGTCGATTCCCGTCAGGCGGTTGATCTTCGCCTCCACCATCTGGTTCGCCCGGTCCTCGAGGCGCAGGTTGCAGCTTTCGCTGGTCCGGAACTCGGGATCCGGAGTCGGTGCGAGCAGGCCGGACGGCACCCGGTCCTTGTCGATCAGCTCGACGACCTGCCCGCATTCCTTGGGCGTCAGGAAATTGCGCACCACGAAGATATCGAGGCCCTGCGCCGGCAGCTTGAAGGCGTTGGGAGTCTTCATCACCCGGTCGCTCACGAAGGTGCCGATCTGCATCCGGTAGAGCGCTCCAGGATCGCCCATGGTTCGACTGCGCGCGCTCATTGGATCGCCTTTCCCCGCACCATCACGAAGCCGACCCGCTCGAGCACCCGGACGTCGCGCAGCGGGTCGCCGTCGACGGCGATCAGGTCCGCGGAAAAGCCCGGCGCGATCCGGCCGACTTCGCGCTCCATCCCGAGCAGCCGGGCGGCGCCCGTGGTCGCCGATGCGATCGCCTCCGCCGGGCTCATCCCCGCCAGCTCCACCAGAAGAGCGAGCTCCTCGGCGTTGCGGCCATGCTCGAACACCGCCGAATCGGTGCCGAACACCACCGGCACGCCGGCCGCCCGGGCGGCGCGGGCGGCCTTGCCGACCTCGCTCAGGGTTTCGCGCACCTTGACCTCGACGACCGGGGTGAAAATGCCTTTCCCGAGCCGCTCCCTGATGCCGGTGAAGGCCATCAGCGTCGGCACCAGCGAGGATCCCGCCGCCTTCATCGCCGAGATCGCCTTCGCGTCCGCGAAGGTGCCGTGCTCGATGGAATCCACGCCCGCCCGCGCCGCCGCCTCGATCCCGCGGGCGCTGTGGGCGTGGGCGGCGACCTTGAGGCCGAGGCCGTGGGCGGTGTCGACGATCGCCTTCATCTCCGGGTCGGTGAAGTGCTGGCCGAGGCCGCGGGCCTGCTGCGAAAGAACCCCTCCGGTCGCCGTGATCTTGATGACGTCCGCGCCGGCGCGGGAGAATTCGCGCACCCGGGCGGCGCATTGCTCGGGGCCGGTGCAGGTATTGTCCACGCCCAGGGCCCGGATCACCTCCGGGCGAAATCCGGACACGTCGCCATGGCCGCCGATGATCGAGATGGCGGGGCCCGAGGCGAGGATTCGCGGACCGGGGATGATTCCCTCCGCGGTCGCGCGGCGGAGCGCGAAGCCGACCAGCGGCGGCGAGCCGAGGTCGCGGACGGTCGTGAAGCCGGCGAGGGCGGTGATTCGCGCGTTCTTGGCGCCCACCAGCGTCGCCCATTCGTGCGGATCCACCGCTTCGTCCCGGAAATCGCCGCCCGGATCGCCGGAAAGATGGACGTGCATGTCAATGAGGCCGGGCAGCACCGTCTTCGTCGAAAGGTCGACGAGCCTCGCGCCGGCCGGCGGCGGATTGAGGCCGGACGCGACGGAGGTGATTCGGCCGTCGGTGACGGTGATCGTGGAAGGCCCCGCGGCGGGCCTGGAGGCGTCCGCGATCAGCCGTCCGGCATGGACGACGACGGTCTCGGCGGAGGCCGGCGCGGCGGTGAGGAGGCTAAGGCAGGCGAGCAGGCGGAAGCGCATCACGGACCCCTTGGCGAGACGGGTCTTACTGCTGCGCCGCCAATGCGTTGACAAGCGAAAAGCCCGGGACGCTCTCGCGGCCCGGGCCCTTTCGTCACCCCGGCGCAAGCCGGGGCCTCGCCGGGTGAAGAACGCGGCGCCCTTCACCCCCTCGGGTCCCGGCTTTCGCCGGGATGACGGCTCTTACCAGAAGAAGTCGTGGATCACGTCGATGACCTCGCCGGTGTAGACGTCGACCAGGACCACGTCGTTATAGTAGCGCACCCACTGAGTCCCGTAGGGGGCGTGCGGCAGGCGGTACTGGTAGGGATCGTTCAGCCAGTAGCGGTTCGAGAAGAACAGCGAATCGAGCACGATCCCGATCGACAGCCGGTTGTACCGGTAGTTGCGATAGGGCGAATAATAAGCGCCCGAGCGGAACAGGTTCCGGTTCGAATAGCGGTAGCGCTGCCAGTCGTAGCGGCTGTCGTTGCGCCAGCTCCGGTTCCAGCCGCCGCGGCGATGGTCGCGGCGGTCGCCATAGCGGTCGTTCCGGCCGTCACGGCCGCTCCAGTCGCCGCCGCGCCCGTTCCGGTCACGGTCCCAATCGCCCCGGCGGTCGTCCCGCCTGGCCTCGCGATAATCCTGGCGAAGATCGCGCTCGACCCGCTCCTGGTTGCGCAGGCCCTGGCGGGCATAGTTGCCGCCCACCGACTCGTCGATGCTCTGGCGATTCGCCGCCCGCGTCTCCTGGACGCGCTGCCGATATTCCTCGCGCAGCGCCTCGTTGCGGCCGTCGCGGCCCTCGCGGCGCTCGTAGCGCTGGCCCTCGCCGCCGCGGCGGCCGGCCCAGCTTTGCTGCTCCTGCTGCGCCGGCTGCGCCTGCTGCGCCGGCGCGGGCCGCTCGACCCGCCGCTCGGCCTGCCGTGCCTCCTGACGCACCTCGCGCCGCTCGGAACGCTCGGTTTGGTTCTCCTGGCGGCGCTCGGAGCGGGCCTGGTTGCGCTCGCCGAGCTGGCGGTAACGCTCCGCCGCCCGCTCCGCGCGCGCGCCGGCCCTGTCGGACACGCTGCCGTCCTGAGCCTGGGCCGCGATCGGCATCGCCGCGGTGGCCGCCATCAAAATCCCGAATAAAGCTCTACGCATCTGAACACTCCATTGTTGCCCGGCCCGCTTTTCCCGGCCCGTCCGGCAACGACGGCTTGTGCGCGTTCCAGGATGAGCCGTTGCTGAACCGGAACGGGTCGATCGAGTCACCGCCGCTCCCGCCCGCCGCCGCGAAGGGCCGGCACTCTGCTGGCGGCGTCGGCCGGATCGATCGCCGGCGGAGGTGCCGCCGAGATCCCCTCCTCCCCGCTTCGCATCCTGCCAGCGCGGCGAACCGCCTCGCGGATGCGGGGATAGGTGCCGCAGCGGCAGATGTTGGTGATGGCGGCATCGATCTCGGCGTCCGTCGGAGCCGGGTTCGAGTCGATCAGCGCGGCGGCGGCCATGATCATTCCGGGCTGGCAAAATCCGCACTGAGGCACGTTTTCCGCGACCCAGGCCTGCTGTACGGGGTGCGAGCGGTCGTTCGAAAGCGCCTCTATGGTGGTGACGAAGCTTCCTTCCAGGTCGGCGAGGCGGACTCGGCAGCTGCGGACGGCCCGGCCGTCGATATGGACGGTGCAGGCGCCGCAATGGCCGGTGCCGCAGCCATATTTGGTCCCGGTGAGGTTGGAGGCGTCGCGAAGCGCCCACAGCAGGGGAGTCTCCGGATCCATGCGGTAGTGGACGGGCTGCCCGTTCACGGTAAAGCGGCTCATGCGAAGCCTTTCTAGGGGAGCGGCGCGGAAGATGGGAAGCGAAAGGATTGCAATTGGCCGCGACGGCGGCGTCGCCCATGTCGAGCTCGCCCGCGAAGGCAAGTTCAACGCGATGGACAAGGCGATGTTCGAGGGCATCGGCGAGGCGCTTCGAAGCCTCGGCGCCGATCCTTCGGTCCGCGCCATCCTGATTTCCGGGCGCGGCCGCCACTTCACGGCGGGCCTCGACCTTCAATATGCGGCGAGCCAGTTCCCGCCGGCCGATGATCCGGGAAGGGCGGCCGAGGCCCGGCTTCGCCACATCCGTTGGCTGCAGGACGCCTTCAGCGCCGCCGAGGAGGCTCGCCCGCCGGTCATCGCGGCAATCCACGGCGGCTGCATCGGGGCCGGAGTCGACCTTGCCACCGCCTGCGACATCCGCCTGGCCTCGGCCGACGCCTTCTTCCAGGTGGCGGAGGTCGATGTGGCGATCACCGCGGATCTCGGCACTCTGCAGCGCCTCACCCACCTCATCCCCGAGGGGATAGTTCGCGAGCTCGCCTATACCGGACGGCGCCTGGGCGCGGAGGAAGCCGCTCGGCTCGGGCTCGTCAACCGGGTCGAGGCGGACCGCGAGGCGGTCGTCGCCGCGGGCCTCGACCTCGCCCGGACCATCGCCGCCAAGTCGCCGCTTGCGGTGGCCGGGGCCAAGATGAGCCTCAACTACAGCCGCGGCCGGACGGTGGAGGAGGGGCTTCGCCACGTCGCGCTCTGGAACGCCGGGGCGCTGGTCAGCGCCGACCTCACCGCCGCCGTGCAGGGGCGGCTGAGCAAGCAGGTGCCGGAGTTCCGCGATCTGGACTCCTGACCGCAATCGGGCCGCCGGCACCTCCTTTAGTCTAGGTAAAGGAACATAGAGGAAGCGGGGCGGTTGACCTGGCACCCCTTCATTTCGGCAAAGGCATGAGCTTGGCCACGTCACTTCGCGCTGTCTCCGGCGATTTCGCGCCGTCCTTCTTCAACGATGAATTCCAGCGCGGCCTCGCCCGCTGGAACCGTGCTCGCCTGGTGCCCGGCTTCCCGGAGGAAGCCTGGCGTGGCGAAGAGGCGCGCGATTCGCGCATGCGCCTCCAGGAAGGGGAATTTCTCGACGCACTGCGGGCCGAGATCGCCTTGCAGGCCGCCGCGGCGCCGACCGACGCGGACGGCTTCATCGCCTGGTTCGAGGCTCTGCGCGACGTCGGGCCCGGCCAGCACGACCCGCTCTTCCCATGGCTGGCCGAAGAGGCGGACCGGGACCAGATCCGCTGGTTCCTCGGCCAGGAGGCCGCCGGCGAGGCCGGATTCGAAGATCTGCTCGCCTTCACCCAGGTCCGGATGCCGGCCCGGGCCAAGCTCGAATTCGCGCGCAATTACTGGGACGAGATGGGTCGCGGCAATCCCAAGGGGATGCACGGTCCGATGCTCCATTTGCTGATCGAGAGGCTCGGGCTCGAAGCCGAGATCGACGATACCGTTTGGGAGAGCCTCGCGCTCGCCAATGCGATGACCGGCATGGCGACCGCCCGCCGCTACGCCTGGCATTCCGTCGGCGCGCTGGGAGTCGTGGAGCTGACCGCTCCGGACCGGTCCGCGGCGACGGCGGCCGGGCTTCGCCGGCTCGGCTTCACCCCCGAGGAGCGGCGCTATTTCGACCTTCATGCCGTGCTCGACGTCAAGCATAGCGAAGCCTGGAACCGGGAAGCGCTGAGGCCGCTGGTCGAGGAGGATCCGCGCCGCGCCGTCGCCATGGCGGAGGGCGCCTTGATCCGGCTCCATTGCGGAGCGCGCTGCTTCGAGCGGTACCGCTCGGAGCTCTGGTGATGTCGCGACGCCCCGCTTTGGGGGGAGTCCTTCGGGAGGAGCCGGGCTTCGAGAGTCCCGGCCGCGGCCGCTGGGGCGTCGACTCGGAAACCGGCCGGCTGATCCGAGTCCTGTTCAGCCCGCCCACGCATCTCGCGATGGTGCCGTGCAATGCGGTGACCCGCGACAGCCTTGCCCGGGGTCTCTCCTCGTGCGCCGCGAGCGCCGGAGCCCAACACCGCGCTCTGGTGTCGCGGCTGGAGGCCGCGGGGGTCGAATGCCACCTGGTTCCACCCAGGCCGGGCCTGTCGGATCTCGCCTTCACCCGGGACTCCGTGTTCATGACGCCCTGGGGCTTCGTCGAGCTGCGGCCCTCCGAGCCGCACCGGCGCGGCGAGTCTGCGCATCTCGCCGGCGTCCTGCGCCAGCTCGGCATCGACACGGTTGGGGCGGTGCCCGAAGGCAAGGTGGAAGGCGGAGACGTCTGCCTGCTCCGCCCCGGCCTTGTCATGATCGGCATTTCGGGAGAGCGAACGGATGAGGCGGGGGCGCGGTCGCTCGGCCGCATCTTCGAGCGGCGGGGATGGCGGGCGCTCTACACCCGAATCGATCCGCGCTACCTGCACCTCGACACCCAGTTCAGCCTGCTGTCGCCGAATCGGGCCGTGGCGTGCCTGGAGACGCTCGAAACCGGGTTTGCCGCGACGATGGCCGGCGTGGGCATCGAGCTGCTCCCGGTGACGCCCGGCGAGGTCGATCGGCTCGAAGCCAATCTGTTCAGCCTCGACGGCTTCCGGATCGTCGCTCCGGCAGGCCGGACCCGGATCAACGGGCTGCTTCGGCGGCTCGGGTACGACCTCATCGAAGTCGAGATCGACCAGTTCGTCCGCTGCGGCGGCGGAGTTCATTGCCTGACCATGCCGCTGGCCCGCGCCGCGCCGTCGCCGTGAACGGGCCGGACGAGGCGCTGATCGGCCTTCTCCGGGCCCTGAGCGCCGCCGAATACCGATTCGTGACGGTAACTCCGGAGACCCATCGGCGGGTGCTGGAGCGTGAGCGCGGCCGCCTCGCCCGGGACTTGCGCGGGGTCTTCGGCTGGAACCTGCCGTTCGAGCGGAGCCTGCTTCCGGCGCCGCTGTGGGAAGCCCTCGCCGAAAGCGGAATGGTTCTGCCCGAGGGTCCCCTCTTCAGAAGCGGCGTCCGAGTCGCCTCGCTGGGTGAGCGGCTGTTCCTCCACTCGGCCTTTCCGACCGATTCGGAGAATTCCGTCTTCTTCGGCCCCGACAGCTACCGCTACGCCCGCTTCCTCGAAGCCGAGATCCCCCGCCTCGCGCCGGTCCGCGGCCTCGTCGACATCGGCGCCGGCAGCGGCGTCGGGGCGATCGCCGCGGCGGCCCTGCTGCCTCCCGATGCCCGGCTCGTCGCCACCGACATCAACCCGCTCGCCCTGCGCTTCGCACGGATCAACGCCCGTCACTCCGGCGTGGACCTGGAGACGGTCCAGGCGAGCGGCTTGGAAGCAGTCGAGGGACCCGTCGACCTGGCGATCGCCAACCCCCCGTTCGTCGCCGATCCCGCCGGCCGCCTCTACCGCGACGGAGGAGACATGCACGGCGCCCGGCTCTCCCTCGACTGGGCGCTCGCCGCCGCCCGCCGGGTCGACCCGAAAGGCGCGGTCCTCCTCTATACCGGAAGCGCCATCGTCGAGGGCCGCGACGCGCTTCGGGAGGCGTTGGCCGAGCAGCTGCCGGAGCTCGGCTGGTCGCTTCGTTATGCGGAGATCGATCCGGACATATTTGGCGAGCTGCTCGATCAGCGCGGCTATGAGGAGGTCGAGCGGGTGGCCGCGGTGGGCGCCCTGATCAGCAAAGCCTGAGCGGCTCCAAAAGACCCAAAAGACACGCTTATCGGACAGAAGAATCCTTTGTTTTCGGTACTGCCTCAACTTTTTTGCCGTTCGGCCAGGCGGCAGAGCGCCGCCTCCACGGCCGGAGCCGGGCTCCGGGCCGCCGCGCGCCGGTCGAGCGCATTGGGCACCGCCATCGCCAGCCGGGTGTCGTGGCGCAAGACCTCGCCGACGACCGGGCCGGTGCGGACGATCGGCACCCGTTCGCCGCAAAGGCTGCGCTCCAGGCCGACGTCCAAGGTTCGGTCCCGGCCCGAGCCCTGCGCCCGATCCCATGCGGCGGCAAAGCTCTCCGCGCCCGGACGCTCGCGAAGGCGATAGGCGCTCTTGCGGGTCATCCCGATGCCTTTGCGGCCACGCTGACGCAGCCGCAGCAGAGCGAAGGTGAAAGCCCCTCTCCCGCTTTTGCGGGAGAGGAGGGGCCCACCGCGAAGCGGTGGGAGGTGAGGGTCTGTACACGGAGTCAGCAAGACCCTCACCTCCCAAGCCTCTGGCCTGGGGGCCCTTTTCTCCCGTAAGCACGGTAGAGGGAAAGGGAGCGGACCGCTGAAGGGCGCTGCTGTACAGACGAATTATCAGATTGTGCCTGTAACCCTTGGCAGCCCGCTCTTGAATCGCGCCGCCCCTCCTGCTAACGGCCCCGGCGTGACGGCGCGGGAGAGGTCTCGCGACGAACCGATTTTTATGCTATCGGCGTTTTCGCAATGGCGGCCCAAGGGGTTGCCGGAAAATGCTTTTCGACGGAGAGTGACGGGCCTTTATGCAAAT
>DASVTN010000038.1:0-34607 GCA_036387555.1 Allosphingosinicella sp.
TCCGACTCTCGTCCAGCGGCTTCAGGACAAGAACGTCACGTTCCGCGCCAAGCCGGAGGAGCAGGCGAGCGTCTGGATGATCCTCCTCTATCAGTCACTGCCGTTCCTGCTCATCCTCGGCATCGCCTTCTTCGTGATGCGTCAGATGCAGAAGAATGCCGGCTCCGGCGCGATGGGCTTCGGCAAGTCCAAGGCCAAGCTGCTCACCGAAAAGCATGGCCGCGTGACCTTTGATGATGTCGCCGGCATCGACGAAGCACGCGAGGAGCTGCAGGAGATCGTCGACTTCCTCAAGGATCCCACCAAGTTCGCCCGCCTCGGCGGCAAGATCCCGAAGGGCGCCCTGCTGGTCGGCTCGCCGGGCACCGGCAAGACGCTGCTCGCCCGCGCCATTGCCGGCGAGGCCAGCGTGCCGTTCTTCACGATCTCGGGTTCGGACTTCGTCGAGATGTTCGTCGGCGTCGGCGCGAGCCGCGTCCGCGACATGTTCGAACAGGCCAAGAAGAACGCGCCCTGCATCGTCTTCATCGACGAGATCGACGCGGTCGGCCGTCATCGCGGCGCCGGCCTCGGCAACGGCAATGACGAGCGCGAGCAGACTTTGAACCAGCTGCTGGTCGAAATGGACGGCTTCGAGGCCAACGAAGGCATCATCATCATCGCCGCGACCAACCGTCCCGACGTGCTCGATCCCGCGCTCCTCCGCCCGGGCCGCTTCGACCGCCAGGTCGTGGTGCCGCGCCCCGACATCGAGGGTCGCGAGAAGATCCTCGCCGTGCACATGAAGAAGGTGCCGCTCGCGCCCGACGTCGACCCGCGCACCATCGCCCGCGGTACGCCCGGATTTTCCGGCGCCGATCTTGCCAATCTCGTCAACGAGGCCGCGCTGCTGGCAGCACGCAAGGGCAAGCGCCTCGTCGCGATGAAGGAGTTCGAGGAAGCCAAGGACAAGGTCATGATGGGCGCCGAGCGCAAGTCCATGGTCATGACCGAGGACGAGAAGAAGGCGACCGCCTATCACGAGGCCGGCCATGCCCTCGTCTCGCTGCACGTGCCGGGCTGCGACCCGCTCCACAAGGTGACGATCATCCCGCGCGGGCGGGCGCTGGGCGTGACCTGGAACCTGCCGGAGCGCGATCGCTATTCGATGTCGATGAAGCAGATGAAGGCGCGGCTCGCGCTCTGCTTCGGAGGCCGGATCGCCGAGCAGCTCATCTACGGCCAGGACGAGCTCAACACGGGCGCATCCAACGATATCCAGCAGGCGACCGACATGGCCCGTTCGATGGTCATGGAATATGGAATGTCGCCCAAGCTCGGGTGGCTTCGCTACCGCGACAACCAGGAGGAAGTGTTCCTCGGCCACAGCGTCGCCCGGAGCCAGAGCGTCTCGGAAGAGACGGCGCGGCTGATCGACAGCGAGGTCCGCCGGCTGATCGAGGATGCCGAGGCGACCGCGCGCACCGTGCTCACGGAGAATCTCGACGAGCTCCACAAGCTCGCCGGCGCCCTCCTCGAATATGAGACCCTGAACGGCGAGGAAGCGAAGAAGGCGATCAAGGGCGAGGACATCGGCCGCGACGACAGCAATTCGCACCGGCCGCTGATCCCGGCTTCCGGCACCTCGATCCCGTCGACTCGCCGGCCGCGCGGCGGCGGCATCGGCGGCCCGGCGCCCCAGGGCGCGTAAGCCTCGTCATCCCGCGAAAGCCGGGATCTCATGTCGAGAAGTCTCGGCGGGTCCCCCCGAGGTCCCGGCTTTCGCCGGGACGCCGTGGGCTGGAGCGTTCAAGCGGCGTTCAGGCGGCGCCCGCTTCTTGGCCGGCGCCACGTCGAAGGGGAAAATCGTTGAAGATCAAGCTGTTTGCCGCCGCCCTGCTGGCGGCCGTGCCGCTGAGCGCCGCCAGTGCGATGGACGTCGCCACCTTTCTCGGCAAGGCGGACGCGCTTCAGAAGAAGGGCATGCTCGCCTTGATGTCGAGCGACTACAAGCTTCTCAAGCGCGAGATCGAGGTCAATGGCGAGGCGCTGCGCGCCGAGCGGCTGGCCGCGGAGCGGGCGAAGCGAAAGCCGGCCTATTGCCCACCGGCCAAGCAAAGCCTGACCAGCGGCGAGCTGCTCACCGCCTTCCGAAGCATCCCGGTGGCTCAGCGGCCGCGGATCCAGGTCAAGGACGCACTGCGCGCCCTGATGGCGCGCAAATATCCCTGCCGGGGCTAGCCGAGCAGGCCGAGCGCCAGCAGCAGCGTGAAGAAAAGCGTGGCCGCGATGAACGCGAAGTTGATCAGGACCACCGTCCGCCAAACCGCGCTCCACCGCGACAGCTCGTAAGCGCCGCGCAGCTGCCGGTAGATGTGGACGGGCGGCACGAACAGCATCGCGAAGCCCGCGAACACGTCGGGCACTCCAAGCAGCCGAAGAAAGCTGAGCGAGATCACCCCCAGGCTCATGAACGAGATGGAATAGGTGACGAAGACGGTGTGGTCGTAAGCTCTGTACCGCCGGTAGCGGCTACGGTGGAGGAAGAGCAGCCACAGGAAGGGCACCGAGATAGGGATCAGCGCCCACGAAAACTTGTAGGCGTTGGTCTGCAGCTTGTAGACGAGCAGCGACGGATTGTCCTTTGCCTTCCGGTAGGCCTTGCGGAACCAGTCGTTGAGCGAGTCCGCACCCGCGACCAGCGTGAAGTCTCCGGCGTCGGCCGCCTCGGCCGCCTTCCTGGCCGGGCCGGCGACCGCTTCGCGGTCGGCCTTGGCTTCCTCGGCCTCGCTCTTCTCCTCACCGTGGAAAAGCGCGAGCGCCTCGTTGAACACCCTCTCCCCGGTTGCGAGGCTGGTTTCGGCGTTCCGGATGCGCGCGTCGAGGTCGGCCGTGGGTCGGCCCGCGGCAATCAGTGCGGCGCGCTCCTCTCGAAGCTTGTTAAGCTCCTGAAGCGATCGGGCGCGATCCTGCGCGAACTCCCGCCGAAGCTCGGCCCGCTCCTGCGCCGACGTCTGCTGCGCCCGCGCCGAGGAGCCGTTGCCGACCGGGCCGCCGATGGTGGAGAAGACCGCGAACATCAGGAACACGGAGAAGAGGAACAGCGCCATCGGCGAGACGAAGCTCGCGCGCTGCCCGGCGACATAGCGGCGGGTCAGCTCGCCCGGGCGCCATGCGAGCAGCGGCAGCGTGCGCCACAATTTGCCGTCGAAATGAAGGACGCTGTGCGCCAGATCGTGCCAGAAGGCGGTGAGCGTACGGTGGACGTGCCCGGCCTGACCGCAGCGGTGGCAATGCGGCCCGACCAGCGCCGTCCCGCAATTGAGGCAGGGATCATGGCCGTCCCCCTGCCCCTCGCCGGCGGCGGGCTCGACGGCGCGCGCGGCGAGGCCACCGGTCACGGCTTCTCCGACGCTTTCCAGGCCCCCTGCCATCATCCGCCTTTCATGACCGAGGCGAGGGCGCGCGTCGAGACGCTTTGAGCCGGGTGCGACTGCCGCCCGGGAGTCGCGGCCGTCCCTCGACGCGTGCCGTCGCGGACCGGCCGCCGACAACCCCTGCCGCCGGCGAGGAACATCCCTTCCACCCGATTTGTTTTTCCGGTGCACTCGAACCGGGAATCAAGCTGGTCCGGGGACGGACAGGAGGGAGAGGCGTTGCTCCACGACGGCCAGCCAAGGCCTCTTCCAAGGCCGGAGGCCGAGGCGGCGGCAACGAAACCTCACGCGCGCCTTCCATTCCTCGTGCGGCGCGAGGCGGACGTTGAAGCGAGCTTCGAGGCATTGCTGGCGCTGGTCCGCGCCCGGGAGAGCTTCCTCGCCGAGCGGCTGCTGACCCATGGCGCGATCCTGTTCCGGGGCTGGGCGGTCAGCAGCTGCGAGCAGTTCGCCGAGCTGGTGGAGGGGCTGTCCGCGCGGCGGCAGCTGCTTCAGTATCGCGGCGGTGCCTCGCCCCGACGTTCCCTCTCCGCCGGAACGGCGCCGGTCTACAATTCCACCGAATATCCCCCCGACATGGAGCTCTCGCTCCATAACGAGCTTTCCTATTCCGGCGCCTGGCCCGACCACATCTACTTCTTCTGCCTGACGGCGCCTGCCCGGGGCGGCGAGACGACTTTGGGCGACAGCCGCCGCATCCTCCGGCGGATCCCGGCGGACGTCCGCGCCCGCTTCGAATCGAAAGGGATCCGCTACATCCGCAACCTGCCTTCGGGCGCCGGCTCCGGCTATTCCTGGCAGGACGCGTTCGCGACCGAGGACCGGGCGGAGGTGGAGCGCCATTGCGGCGCGATCGGCGCGGAGCATGAGTGGCTGGACGGCGATCTGCTTCGGGTGATGGAGGTCAGGCCGGCGATCGCCGTCCATCCGGCGACCGGGGAGGAAGTGTGGTTCAACCAGGCGGACGGCTTCCATCCCAGCGCGCTCGATCCCGCCACTCATGCCGAGCTCCTGGCCCTGTGCGGCGGCGAGGACCGCTTCCGCCTGAATGTCGCCTTCGGCGACGGAACGCCAATCTCCGCGTCCGATCTCGCCGCGGTCAGGGAGGTCATCCGCGGCGAGGCGAAGGCCCACGCCTGGGAGGCGGGCGACATTCTCATGCTCGACAATCTTCTCGCCGCCCACGGCCGGCGGCCCTTTTCGGGAGAGCGGCGGATCGCGGTGGCAATGAGCTGAGGGCCGCGTCACCTCCTGCTTAAAATCCAGGTTAGCAAGAATTCCGGCCCGTTCGGTGCAACCCAATGCGTCGCCCGGAATTGGCTGGCGTCATGGCTGATATTCGCTTTGCAAGCTTCTACATGGCGGGCTTCGAATGCTCGTCCCACCGCCGCGTTGCCGACGGCGCCCGCCTGGATCTGATCGCCGGCACCGGTCACGATCGGCTCGTTCGCGCCGACTATCGAAGCTGCGCTGAGCACGGGCTGCTGGCCGTTCGCGACGGCCTGCGATGGCACCTGATCGAGCGGGAGCCCGGCCGGTACGACTGGTCGAGCTGGCTGCCCATGCTCGAAGCGGCGGCCGATACCGGCGTTCAAATGATGTGGGACCTGTTCCATTACGGCTCGCCCGATCATCTCGACCAGGGAAGCCAGGAGTTCATCCGATCCTACGCCCGGTTCGCGGCGGAGGCCGTACGGCTCCACCGCGAAGTTACCGGCAAGGCGGCGATCGTCTGCCCGCTCAACGAGATGTCCTTCCTCGCCTGGGCGGCCCGCAACGGCGTGTTTCCCCCGATCGGCGCGAACGAGGAAGAAGGTTGGCTGAGCCGTCACCTGGTGAGCACGGCGATCGGCGGGATGCGGGCGATGCGCGCGGCCGATCCCGATTGCCGCTTCATCTGGGCGGAGCCGCTCATCAACGTGCTGCCAAGGACTCCGGCCGAGGCGGACGAAGCAGAGGCCAAGCGGCTCAGCCAATATCATATCTACGACATGCTGAGCGGCCGGACCGCGCCGGAGCTCGGCGGCTCCCCGGAATGGCTCGATGCGGTTGGGCTCAATTTCTACTCGGACAACCAATGGTATCTGGAAGGCTCCACCATTCCGCTCGGCCGCCACGATTACCGACCGCTGGCCGACATGCTCGTCGAGACGCACGAACGCTACGGCCGCCCGCTGCTGATCACGGAAACGGGCGGCGAAGGCTCCGCCCGGCCCGCCTGGTTCCACTATGTCTGCGACGAAGTTCGGGAGGCGATCGGCCGAGGCGTTCCGGTGCAGGGCGTCTGCCTGTACCCGGTGGCGAGCTTTCCCGGCTGGGACGACGGGCGCCACCGCCAGTTCGGCCTGTTCGGAGCTCCGGGCCGCGACGGCCGGCGGGAGGCCCATGCGCCGCTGGCGGCGGAGCTGCGCCGACAGCAGGCGCTGCTCGAACGGGAGGACGGTCCCGGGGTCCGGGACGGGGAAGGAGCCCTGGCGGCACGCCCCGCGAAACTTGCCTAACGCAGATCAAAGCGCCCCCCGAACATCGGAACGCGCTTTCCAGCCGCCGGTTTTTCGAGGCGCATGAAAGGGCCTTCGATGAAATCCATCTCCGCACAGAACGAATCCGAATTGGGCGGACGCAGCAGCATCCTGGCCCGGCAGAAGCGCGACCATATGAGGCTCGACGGGCTGCTGCGGCGGCTCGGCGAGGCGCCGGCGGCCGGCCGGAACCCGGTGTTGCTCGATATCTATCGGCTCGTCTTCCCGCACGCCTTTGCGGAGGAGGCGGTGTTGTGGCCGCTGATCCGGCGGCTGCTCCCGGACGGGCAGGCGCTGACCCTTCAGGTGGAGCTGGAGCACCAGCGGATCAACGCGCTGGTGACCGAACTCGAGACGCTGGAGCCCGGTTCGGAGGCGCACGAGCAGAGGCTGGTTCGGATCGTCCAGCTGCTTCGGGAAGACGTTCGGGACGAGGAAGACGCGTTGCTGCCGCGCCTTCAGGCCGAGCTCTCCCCCGCCCAGCTTCGGCTGCTTGGCGTCTGCTGGGAGATCGTTCGGGCCATTGCTCCGACGCGCGCGCACCCCATCGTCTCCCGGCGCCCGCCGGGCAACGTGCTGTCGGCCTTGCCGCTGGCGTTGCTGGACCGCCTTCGCGATGCCGTCGACTCCTCCCTTCAGCAAAACGCAGGCGGCGGCGCCCCGCGGTTGAGACGGCTCAGCTCGGCCCTCGCCCGCGCCTCGCATGCGGTTGAGCGGCTCCCGGGAATGAGGCGCGGCGAGGACCCGGCGACGCGCGTCCGGCGCGGCAGTGGAGCTCCCTGGCGCGCCGCGGCGTTCCTCGCGATCGGGGCAGGCTCGGCAGCGCTTCTCTTCGCCTCGCGCCGGCGCCGCGGGGCGACGCTCGGCGTTGCCGGGTGAAGGCGATGGCGCGCAAGCCGCCGGTCAAGGGAAAGTGGCGCACCCGAGAGGATTCGAACCTCTGGCCTCTGCCTTCGGAGGGCAGCGCTCTATCCAGCTGAGCTACGGGTGCCTGAAGGGCGGCGCTTAGCAAAGGGCCGCGAGGTAGGCCAGTGGCTTTCTCCGGCCGGCGGCTAGGGCGCCTGTGTCTCGATCCGCTGGAACGTCCCGAGCGCGCAGGTGGGGCCGAGGCCGCCGCCGCCGCGGTTCACCGTGATGAGATCGACCGAGCAGAGCCGGCCGGTCGAGCTGCGGTAGGCGAAGCTTTCGTCGAAGGCGAGGCCGGAGCATTCGTGGCGGAGCCGGTTGCGGAAGACCTCCCGCCCGCGCATGTGGAAGTCGATCGTCCGGTCGTCGCGCACGCGCGTATGATCGATGCGGGAGAGCTCGACGCAGCCGACCGGCTCGCCGACCGGCCTGGCCTCGGCGAGCGCCCGCCGATCCGCTTCCTGCCGCTGGGTCGTACCCTGCGCGCAGCCCGCCAGGATCGAGACGGCGGCGAGGCTCGACAACACAATCCTCATGGCCTTCTCCTCGCCGGCTTCAACGCACCGGCGCCCGCTTCGCTTCCCGGCGCGGGCGTTTTCGGCTGGAACCGGCAGATGTCGGCGATGGTGCAGCGCCAGCATTCCGGCTTCCTCGCCTTGCAGACGTAGCGGCCGTGGAGGATCAGCAGGTGGTGGGCCTCTCGCCGGTAAGGCGGGGGCGTGACCGCGTCGAGCCCGCGCTCGACCTCCAGCACGTCCTTGCCCGGCGCCAGGCCGGTCCGGTTGGAGACCCGGAAGACATGGGTGTCGACGGCGAAGGTCTCCGCGCCGAACGCGCAGTTCATAACGACGTTGGCGGTCTTCCGGCCGACGCCCGGAAGCGCCTGAAGCGAGTCCATGTCCGCCGGCACCTCGCCGCCATGCCGGTCGATCAGCGCCTGCGAGAGGGCGATGACGTTCTTCGCCTTGGTGTTGAACAGGCCGATCGTCTTGATGTGCCCCTTCAGCGCCTCCTCGCCAAGCGCGACCATCGCCTCGGGCGTGTCCACGTTTGCGAACAGGTCCCGGGTGGCGAGATTTACGCCTGCGTCCGTCGCCTGCGCCGAGAGCACGACCGCCACCAGCAAGGTGTAGTCGTTGACGGACTCCAGCTCCGTCTCCGGGTTCGGCGTGCGCTCGTGCAGCCGCCGGTAGATTTCGGCGATCTCCTCCGGGCTCACTTCAGCCCCAGCACGTCCGCCATCGTGTACCGGCCGGCGGGCCTGCCGACGAGCCACAGGGCCGCTTCGATGGCGCCGCGGGCGAAGATCGCCCGGCTCTCGGCCCGATGGCCGAGCTCCAGCCGCTCGCCCTCGGCCGCGAAGATGGCGAGATGCTCGCCGGCGACGGAGCCGCCGCGGAGGGCCGCGAAACCGATCCGTCCGGGCGCGCGCGGGCCGGTGATGCCGTCGCGGCCGCGATCCGCCACCGAATCCAGGCAGACGCCACGCCCTTCGGCTCCGGCGCGGCCCAGCATCAGCGCGGTGCCCGACGGGGCGTCCGCCTTCATCCGGTGGTGCATCTCGACGATCTCCAGGTCCCAGTCCTCGCCGAGCCGGGCCGCGGTCTCGCGGACCAGGTGAGCGAGCAGGTTCACGCCCAGCGAAGTGTTGGCCGCGTAGACGACCGCGATCTCGGCCGCGGCCTCGTCGATCAGCCGGTGATGCTCGGGTTCGAGGCCGGTGGTGCCGACGAGGATCGGCTTGCCCGAGCGCCGGGCCTCGGCGAGATGTGAGCCAACGGCCTCGGGCGCCGAGAAGTCGACGAACACGTCGGGCCCGTCAGCGGAAATGCTGACATCGTCGCGAAGCGCGGCCGCCTCGGCGATCGCCCGCCCCATCCGCCCGCTCGCGCCGAAGATCGAGATTTCAGTCATCGCCGCCACTCAATGCGGGAGCGGCGGCGGGATCGCAACCGCTTGCTGCCCGTCTCCTCGACCCACGGGAGGCGCCCGATAGGTGGGGCGCCCAGCCTTCGCTTCCTGGCCCGGAGCGGCTTCAGCCGCTAAAGCGGGTTCATGCGCGAGATCACGAACATCGTCGTCCTCACCGGCGCGGGAATATCGGCGGAGAGCGGCCTCGCCACCTTCCGGGGCCCGGACGGGCTTTGGGAAGGCCATAGGGTGGAGGACGTGGCGACGCCCCAGGCCTTCCGCCGCGATCCGGCGCTGGTCCAGGCCTTCTACGACGCCCGCCGGGCCCGGCTGGCCGAAGTCGAGCCGAACGCCGCCCACCGCGCGCTCGCCCGCCTCGATTCGCAATGGCCGGGCGATCTGCTCATCGTCACCCAGAATGTCGACGATCTTCACGAGCGGGCGGGGGCGCGGCGGCTGCTCCACATGCACGGCGAGCTCGGATCGGCCTGGTGCCTCGCCTGCGACGGCAGGATGCCATGGCAAGCGGAATTGTTGAGCGGCCCCGCCTGCCCCGCCTGCGGCCAGGCCGGCGCCCTCAGGCCCGACATCGTGTGGTTCGGAGAGATGCCCTACGAGATGGAGCGGATCGACCGCGCGCTGCTCGACGCGGACTTGTTCGTGTCGATCGGAACTTCGGGCGCGGTCTACCCGGCCGCCGGCTTCGTCCAGACCGCCCGCTATGCCGGCGCCCGGACGCTGGAGCTGAACCTCGAGCCGAGCCTTGGAAGCGTCTATTTCGAGGAAACGCGCACCGGGCCGGCGGGCATACTGGTGCCGGAGTGGGTCGAGGAGGTGCTGAGCGGCTGACGTCATCCCGGCGAAAGCCGGG
Source organism: Allosphingosinicella sp. (assembly GCA_036387555.1). Lineage (GTDB taxonomy): Bacteria > Pseudomonadota > Alphaproteobacteria > Sphingomonadales > Sphingomonadaceae > Allosphingosinicella. The sequence continues at coordinate 9,627 of DASVTN010000038.1, forward strand.
ATCTCAGGACAAGAAGTCTCGGCGGATCTCCCCGAGGTCCCGGCTTTCGCCGGGATGACGGCTATTGCCTTGGGCCTGCCGCCTACCAAATATGAGCCACAGGCCATGACGAAATTTTCCCATCACGACACCGGCGGCGTTCCGCTCAAGCTGTGGGACAGCCATCAGCCGTTCGAGGCCGGCGCGATGCAGCAGCTGCGCAACCTCGCCTCCCTCCCCTTCATCCACAGCCACATCGCCGGAATGCCGGACGTCCACTGGGGCAAGGGGGCGACCGTCGGCTCGGTGATCGCGACGAAGCAGGCGATCGTTCCCGCGGCCGTGGGCGTCGACATCGGCTGCGGAATGATGGCCGTCAGGACATCGCTCACCGCGGGCCAGCTTCCGGACAATCTGGCGCCCATACGCTCGGAGATCGAGCGCGCCGTGCCCAAGGGCTTCGAATCCAGCCCGTCGGCCAACCATGCCAAGGGCGGCTGGGCGGTGACCCCCAATTCGGTCGCGCGTCTCTGGTACCAGCGGTTCGAGGAGCGCTGGCGCGCGATCGTCGCCAGGCACCCCAAGCTGCAGGGCAAGACCAGCGATCAGCTCGGCTCGATGGGCGGCGGCAACCATTTCATCGAAATCTGCCTCGACGAGGAGCAGCGGGTCTGGGCGATGCTCCATTCGGGCTCCAGAGGCACGGGCAACCGCATCGGCACCTATTTCATCGAGGCGGCGAAAGAGGCGATCGCGAAGCAGCGGCTCGATTTCCACCTCGCCGACCGGGACCTCGCCTTCCTCACCGAGGGCTCCGCGCTTTTCGACGATTATATCGAAGCGATGAGCTTCGCGCAGGACTATGCCATGGCCAATCGCGAGCTGATGATGGGGCGGGTGCTGGAGGCGCTTCGAAAGCATCTACCGGCGTTTAGGACCGAGAAGCAGGCGATCAACTGCCACCATAATTATGCGACCCGGGAAAAGCATTTCGGCGAGCAGGTCTGGGTGACCAGGAAGGGCGCGGTGCGCGCCGGCGCCGGCGATCTCGGCATCATTCCGGGCTCGATGGGCACCGGAAGCTTCATCGTCGAAGGGCTCGGCAACTCGGAAAGCTTCTGCAGCTGCTCGCACGGCGCGGGGCGGGTGATGTCGCGGGGCCAGGCCAAGAAGCTGATCAGCCTCGACCAGCACAAGGCGGCGATGAAGGGCATCGAATGCCGAGTCGACTCCGGCGTGCTCGACGAAAGCCCCGCCGCCTACAAGGACATCGGCGCGGTGATGGACGCCCAGTCCGACCTCGTGGCGATCAAGCACCGGCTGAGGCAGGTGGTGAACGTGAAGGGGTGAAGAGAAGATCTGCGCTTTTCCGACGAAAAGCTCGTGTAAAAATTTTGGTTTCAACGTTTTCGATGAATTGATATTGTCGAAATCACGCGTTCGCGATAGAGTTCGGTCCGGAGACTCAATCATGAACGACCATCAGCCCCCGCGTCTCGCCCGTCATTTCGAGGTCTTTATCGAGGACCAAGTAGCTGCCGGGCACTTCGACAGCCCAACCTCCGTGATGGAAGAGGCACTCCGGCTGCTTGAGCGGCGGGAGGCGCGAGAGGCGGCCCTCGCGACCGCTCTCAAAGAAGGAATCGAAAGCGGCGAGGCCGTCGAATTCGACATGGAGACGTGGCTGGATGAACAAGACCGGCTCGATTGCGAGGCGTGAAACGAATTCGGCTCAGGCCTAAGGCGCTCGCGGACATAGCCGAGATCAGGCGATACACGAGAAAGGCCTGGGGGCAGGCACAAGCCCGAAGCTATTTGACCGAACTCAATGACCGATTTCGAGCGATCGCCGATGGCTCGGCCCTTAGTGTAACCATCAATGCGGAAGGTCGATCATTCAGGCGCTGCCGATTTCAGGAGCATCTGATCTTTTTCGAAGAGACGTCAAATGCGGTCGAGATCGTCCGCGTGCTGCACCCGCGGATGAATATCGCTGCCCAACTAGACGAAAGCTAAGTCGTCACTCCACCCAATCCAGCCCGATGTCGCGGTAGACTCCCCTGTCCTCCTCCCAGTCCGGCTTGACCTTGACGTGGAGGAAGAGGTGGACCTTTCGGCCCATCGAAGCTTCGAGCTCCTTCCTCGCCGCCTCGCCGATCGCCTTGATCCGGGTTCCGCCCTTGCCGAGCACGATCGCCCGCTGGGTGGGGCGGCCGACCAGGATCTGCTGGTGGATGGCCACCGAGCCGTCGCGCCTCTCCTCATATTTCTCGGTCTCGACCGCGCTCGCGTAGGGGAGCTCGGCGTGGAGCTGGAGGTAGAGCTGCTCGCGGGTCACCTCGGACGCCGCCAGCCGCTCGCTGGCGTCGGAGACCTGCTCCTCCGGAAAATGCCATGGGCCTTCCGGAACTCGGGCGGCCAGGGCCGCCTTGAGGTCGGCGACGCCGTCTCCGGTGGTGGCGGAGACCATGTAGATGTCCTCGAAGCCGAGCCGTTCGCCAAGCTGGACGGCAAGCGCCAGGAGCACCTCCTTCTTCACCAGATCGACCTTGTTGAGCACCAGGATCTTGGGCTCCCGGCGGTTCTTGAGGGTGTCGAGCATCTCCTCGAGCCGGCGGAAGAAGCCCGTCTTCGCGTCGACGACAAGGGCGATCAGGTCGGCGTCCGCGGCGCCCGCCCAGGCCGCGGCGACCATTGCGCGGTCAAGCCGCCGTTTCGGCTCGAAGATGCCGGGCGTGTCGAGCAGCAACACCTGCGCCTCGCCAAGGATCGCGATCCCCATCAGGCGGGTGCGGGTGGTCTGCGCCTTCGGGCTGACGATCGCGACCTTCTGCCCCACCAGCGCATTGACCAGCGTCGATTTGCCCGCGTTCGGGGCTCCGACAACCGCCACCAGACCGCATTTCTCGCTCATCTCAACTGATCCAGCAGCTTCTGAGCGGCGGCCGTCTCCGCCTCCTGCTTGGACGCGCCCTCGGCGCTGGCCGAGCCGACGCCCCTTATCTCGACCTCGACGACGAAGGTGGGGGCGTGCTGCGGGCCGGAACGCTCCGTGAGCCGGTAGGCGGGGGGCTTGCGCTCCTGCGCCGCGGCCCATTCCTGAAGCGCGGACTTGGGATGCTGCGGCGCCTTGTCGCGGGTGCTCACCCGGTCGCCCCAGGCCGAGCGCACGAAGGCCTCCGCGGCTTCCAGGCCCGAGTCGATATAGATGGCTCCGATCAGGGCCTCGACGACATCCCCGATCACATTGTCGCTGTCCGATGCGCCGTCCTCGCGCGCCTGCTTGCCGAGGCGGATCCGATCGCCGACGGCGAGCGTGCGGCCCACTTCGGCGCAGGTTTCGCGGGCGACCAGCGCGTTGAGGCGCTTCGAGAGCTGGCCTTCCGGCTCGTCGGGGAAAAGCTCGTAAAGCCAGGTCGCGACGGTCAGCCCCAATACCCGGTCGCCGAGGAATTCGAGCCTTTCATACTGCGCCTCGCCGAAGCTGGAGTGAGTCAGCGCGCGCTCGAACAGGGAGACGTCGCCCGGCGTGAGTCCGAGCGTCCGCAGCCAGTCGAGAGTGTCTTTTTCCATCAAAAGGTCTGCCCCACCCGTTCCCAGCGCGCCGCGGAGAACCAGGTCCACGGCTTGATCCATTCGGCCGAACCGTCGGTCGAGAAGAAGGCGACGGTGGCGCGGCCGATGACATAGTCCCTCGGCAGGAGGCCGACGCCCAGCTGGTCGGGCCGGAAGCGGCTGTCGGCGCTGTCGTCGCGATTGTCGCCCATCATGAAATAATGGCCGGCGGGAATGGTATAGACCTGAGTGTTGTCCGCGGCTCCGTCGATCTGGTCGATGACCTCGTAGGAGCGGCCGCCCGGCAAGGTCTCCCGGTAACGCGGGTAGCGGCAGACTCGACGGGCCCCCTCGGCTTCGGCAGCGCGCACCCGGCCGCCGTACCGGCAGGGGCTGTTCGGAGTGACCGGCATGGCGAAATCGGCGATGCGCACCTTGGGTACCGGACTGCCGTTGAGGATGAGCTGGCCGTCCCGCATCTGCACCCGGTCGCCGGGCAGGCCGATCAGCCGCTTCACCCAATCGTCGTCGCTGCCGGGATAGCGGAAGACGACGACATCGCCCCGTTCCGGCTCCCCGCCCAGGATCCGCCCGGAATAGGATGCCAGGCCGAAAGGCACCGAATAACGGGAATAGCCGTAGGGCCATTTGGAGACGAACAGATAATCCCCGATCCTCAGCTCCGGCAGCATCGATCCCGAGGGGATCACGAAGGGCGCCACCACGAACGCGCGCAGGAGAAGGGCGAAGACGAAAAAGAGCAGCAGGAACCGCGTCGTTTCGCCGACGCCGCCTTTCTTCTTCGCCTTCTTCGCCTTCGCCGCGCCTGTCGCCATATCGCCGCTTTCGCTTGAGGCGGGGGTGCGGTCAAGCACCGCGGTCCGATGGCTAGGCATGCCGCTCCTCCCACACTAAGAGCGCCGAATGACCGAAGACGAAGCCTGGGCCGCCATCGAATCCGCCGAGCGGCAAACGCTCGGCGGCCTGTTCGCCGCTCAGCCCGACCGCCTCTCCACCCTCACGATCGGGCTCCCCGGGCTTCATTTCGACTTCTCCAAGACCCACCTCACCCCCGCCCTGCTCGCCGGATTCGAAGCACTGGCGGAGGCCCGAGGCCTTGCCGGAGCGCGCGACACGCTCTTCGCCGGCGGCCTCGCCAACCCGACCGAGGGCCGGGCCGCCGAACACAGCGCGGAGCGCGGTCAGGGGGCTCCGGAGAGCGTCGCCCGCGCCGGCGCGCTGCGCGCCCGGATGCGCGCCCTCATCGACGCGATCGAGGCGGAGGCGTTCGGCCCCATCCGCCACGTCCTCCACATCGGCATCGGCGGCTCGGCCCTCGGCCCGGATTTCCTGATCGACGCGCTCGGCCGGGATTCGGGCCGCTACGAGACGGCGGTGGTCGCCAATGTCGACGGAGCCGCGCTCGAGGAAGCGGTGGCGGGTTTCGACCCGCACACCACGCTCCTCGTCGTCGCCTCCAAGACCTTCACGACGCTGGAGACCCTGCTCAACACGCGGTCGGCTCTGGCCTGGCTGGAGCAGGGCGGAGTGGCCGATCCCTACGGACGGATGATCGCGCTCACCGCCGCTCCCGAACGCGCGATCGAGTTCGGCGTCGACGAGACCCGGATCCTCCCTTTCGCCGAGAGCGTCGGCGGCCGTTACTCGCTGTGGTCCTCGATCGGTTTCCCGGCCGCGCTCGCCCTCGGCTGGGACGCCTTCGAGACCCTGCTCGAAGGCGCGGCGGCGATGGACCGGCACTTCCGGCTGACGCCCGCGCTTCGAAACGCGCCGGTGATCGCCGCCTTCGCCGACCGCTATTATGCCAATATCCGCGGCTGCGAGACCCGAGCCGTCTTCGCCTATGACGAGCGGCTGCGCCTGCTGCCGCTCTATCTCCAGCAGCTGGAGATGGAATCGAACGGCAAGTCGGTGAAGCTCGACGGCTCGCCGGTCGGACGGGCCACCTCCCTCATCACCTGGGGCGGGGTCGGGACGGACGCCCAGCATGCCGTCTTCCAGCTGCTCCACCAGGGCACCCACCTCGTCCCGGTCGAGTTCGTCGCCTGCGTCGAGCCCGACCACGGCTTCGACGACGAGCACCACCGCCAGCTCCTGATCAACTGCTTCGCCCAGGGCGCGGCCCTGATGTCCGGCAAGGGAAGCGACGATCCGCACCGGACCTACGCCGGCGACCGCCCTTCGACGACGATCCTCCTCGACCGCCTCGATCCCGCGGCCCTGGGAGCGCTCATCGCCTTCTACGAGCACCGCACCTTCGTGAACGCGGTGCTGCTGGGCATCAACCCGTTCGACCAGTTCGGGGTCGAGCTGGGCAAATCGATGGCGAAGGGCATCGACAGCGGCGACGAGATGGACTTCGATCCCTCGACAAAGGCTTTGATCGAGCGGGCGTTGGGCGGCCCGGACTAGGGAGCTTTAGCGAAGCCCCCCATTCCTCCCCCGGATTTCCGGGGGAGCGGTGGAGGGGCTCTGCGACGTTCGAAGACCCCTCCACCAGGCTCCGCCTGGTCCCCCTGCCCGGCAAATGCCGGGGAGGAATTTAGGAGAATGGCAATGCTGATCCTCATCTACCTCTACGACGGGGTCACCGCCCTCGACGCCATCGGGCCCTACGAGTCGCTGAGCCGGCTGCCCGGCGTGGAGATCCGCTTCGTCGGGCACCGGCCGGGGCCGGTACGCACCGGCGACGGATCCCTGGCTCTCATGGCCGACACCGGCATCAACGACGAGATCGCGGCCGACATGCTGATCGTCCCGGGCGGCCGGCGCGCCGGAGTCCAGCGGGAGATGGGCGAGGAACGGGTGCTGGGCTGGATGGCGGTTCTGGATAATGTGACGACCCGCACCTGCTCGGTCTGCACGGGCTCGATCCTCCTCGGCGCGGCCGGGCTGCTCGAAGGCCGCCGCGCCTCCACCCATTGGGGCGCGCGCGACTATCTGGGGCATTTCGGAGCGACCTATTCCGGGGAGCGCGTCACCGAGGACGGCAAGTATCTGACCAGCGCGGGAGTCTCCGCCGGGATCGATCTCGGCCTGACCTTGTGCGCCGAGATCGCCGGCCGCGAGATGGCCGAAGCGGTGCAGCTCAGCATGGAATACGACCCCCGGCCGCCCTTCGACGCCGGCAATTTCCGCGACGCGACGCCCGAACGGCTGGCGATGGTGGCGAAGCTGGCGATTTGAAATCCTCGCCAAGCTTCGCTTGGGGAGGGGGACCACCCGAAGGGTGGTGGAGGGGTAACTGGCATAAGCCTCCGCGATGAGCCCTCCACCATGCTTCGCATGGTCCCCCTCCCCATCGCCTTCGGCGACAGGGAGGATGAATTGAACCCGCGCCCGGCCCTCGCCATATGATCGACAACCCCCACCGAACGGAACCCTCCATGCCCCAGAGCTACGACTACGACCTCTTCGTCATCGGCGCGGGATCGGGCGGCGTTCGGGCGGCGCGTGTCTCCTCCGCCCACGGCGCGAAGGTGGCAATCGCCGAGGAGCATAAGGTCGGCGGCACCTGCGTCATCCGCGGCTGCGTTCCCAAGAAGCTGCTCGTCTACGGCTCGCATTTCGCCGAGGACCTGCAGGACGCGCGCCGGTTCGGCTGGGAGGTTCCCTCCTGCAACTTCCACTGGCCGACCCTGCGCGACAACGTGCTCGCCGAGGTCGGACGGCTCGAGGACGCCTATACGGAGACGCTGACCAATCATAAGGTCGAAATCGTCAAGGAGCGCGCGGTCGTCGCCGGTCCCCACGAGGTACGGCTGGCGGGCGGCCGCACCGTCACTGCCAAGGTCATCCTGATCGCCACCGGCGCCCGGCCGGTCGTTCCGGACTTCCCCGGCAGCGAGCTCGGGATCACGTCCAACGAAGCCTTCCACCTTCCGGAGCTGCCCAGGCGGGTGGTGATCGCCGGCGCGGGCTACATCGCCAACGAGTTCGCCGGGATATTCCACAACCTGGGAAGCCACGTCTCCCTGGTCAACCGCACCGACGTCATCCTTCGAGGCTATGACGAGACGATCCGCGACCGGCTGCTCACCATCTCCATGATGAAGGGCATCGAGTTCAAGTTCCACGTCGCCTTCGAGCGGGTGGAGCGCCAGGAGGACGGGAGCCTCCTCGTCCACATGTCCGGGACCGATCCGCTGCCGGCGGACGTGCTTCTCTATGCGATGGGCCGGCAGCCCAATACCGAAGGGCTCGGGCTGGAGAGCGCGGGCGTGGAGACCGACGGCCACGGCGCGGTGATCGTGGATCCGGACAACAAGTCGAGCTGCGACAGCATCTACGCCGTCGGCGACGTCACCAACCGGGTCCAGCTCACGCCCGTGGCCATTCGGGAAGGGCAGGCCTTCGCCGACACCATCTTCGGCAACAAGCCGAGCCGGGTGGATTACGAGAACATCCCCTCGGCCGTCTTCAGCCATCCGCCGCTCGCCGGAGTGGGCATGACCGAGGGCCAGGCGCGCAACAAGCTCGGATCGGTCAAGACCTATACGTCGGACTTCCGGGCGATGAAGAACGTGCTGGCCGGCCGCAACGAGCGCGCCCTCTACAAGCTCGTCGTCAATTCGGAGACGGACGAGGTGGTCGGGCTCCACATGATCGGCCCGGACGCCCCAGAAATCCTCCAGGCCGCCGCGATCGCGGTCAAGGCCAAGCTCAAGAAGGAGGATTTCGACGCGGTGGTGGCGCTTCACCCGACCATGGCGGAAGAGCTGGTGCTGATGCGCTAGCTGTGAGGTTTCCATAGGTTGTTCATCCGGTCCTGGCCGAGCAGACTGAGGTTGCGAAGCTTCAGATCCGCGGGAGAACCGGATGAACATCCACAAGAATGCCCGATTGACGCCGCACAGTCGAGCCGAGCTGGTGCGGCGCGTGCTGGTGGAGCGCCAGTCGCCCATGTCGGTCGCGACCGACATGGGCGTGTCGGTCCGAACCGTCCACAAGTGGCTCGCCCGCTATCGGACCGAAGGCGAGGCCAGCCTCGCCGATCGCTCCTCACGGCCGCACCGGCTGCGCCGGCCGACGCCGCAGGCGACGGTCGAGCGGATCGAGGCGCTGCGCCGCCAGCGCTGGACCGGCAAGCGCATCGCCCTCACCGTCGGCTCCTCGACCGCCACCGTCAGCCGAGTGCTCCGGCGCCTCGGCATCAGCAAGATGAAGGCGCTCGAGCCGGCACAGCCCGTGCGCCGCTACCAGCGCGAGCATCCCGGCGAGCTCATCCACATCGACATCAAGAAGCTCGGGCGCTTCCACCAGGTCGGCCACCGCATCACCGGCGACCGCACCCAGCGAAGCGACGGGCGCCGCTCCCACGTCGGATGGGAATATGTCCACGTCTGCATCGACGACGCTTCCCGCATCGCGATCAGCCGGATCCTGCCCGACGAGAAGGCAACAAGCGCCGTCGCCTTCCTCCACGCCGCCATCGCTTACTATGCAAGCCTCGGCATCAACGTCGCCCGAGTGATGACCGACAATGGCGCATGCTACCGAAGCCACGCCTTCCGCCAAGCCTGCAAGGCCCTCGGCCTCAAGCATATCCGAACCAGGCCCTACACGCCAAAAACCAACGGCAAGGCCGAGCGCTTCATCCAGACCAGCCTCAGGGAATGGGCCTACGCCAAAGCCTACCCGACCTCAGACCACCGCAAGGCCGAGCTGCCCGCCTGGCTCCACCAATATAACTGGCATCGCCCACACGGCAGCCTAAACTACCAACCACCCATCAGCCGACTCGGCCTGACCGAGAACAACCTGTTGAGGCTCCACAGCTAGACGTCATCCCGGCGGAGGCCGGGATCCACGAACAGCGAAGGTGGAGGCAAGGGCTACGAAGCTCGCCTCGATTGCGAACCGCGGTGTTCATGGACCCCGGCCTCCGCCGGGTGACGGATCGCGAATGGCTCGTCATCCCGGCGAAAGCCGGGACCTCGTGACGAAAGGGCGCCGGCGCGCTATTCGGCTTGGGATCCCGGCTTTCGCCGGGATGACGAGGAATAGATGACCGACCCCGCCTACCTCTCCGGCTTCGGCAACCATTTCGCCACCGAGGCCGTGCCCGGCGCGCTCCCCGAAGGCCGCAACTCGCCGCAGCGGCCCGCCTTCGGCCTCTATGCCGAGCAGCTTTCCGGCACCGCCTTCACCGCGCCGAGGCACGAGAACCGACGCTCGTGGCTCTACCGCCTGCGCCCCTCCGCCGAGCACCCGCCCTACCGCCCGTACCAGGGCGCCCCACTCTTCACCGCCGCCTCGCTCCACGATCCGCTGCCGCCCAACCGGCTGAGGTGGGATCCGCTGCCGCTGGAGGGCGAAGGCGCCGACCTGATCGACGGAATGGCGACGATGATGGCGAACGGCGGCGCCGAGGCGCTGTCCGGAGTCGCCGTCCACGTCTACCGAGCGACGGCCGACATGCGGCAGCGGGCCTTCTTCAATTCGGACGGCGAGATGCTCTTCATCCCGGAGCAGGGCCGGATCGAGCTGCAGACCGAGATGGGCAGGATCGAGGCCGCTCCGGGCGAGGTCGCGCTCGTTCCCCGAGGAGTCCGCTTCCGCGCCCGGCTGCCGGACGGAGCCGCGCGCGGCTATGTCGCGGAAAATCACGGCGCCCTCCTGCGTCTGCCCGAGCTCGGCCCGATCGGCTCCAACGGCCTCGCCAACCCCCGCGATTTCCTGGCCCCCGTCGCCCGGTTCGAGGATTGGGAGGGGGAAGTGGAGCTGGTCCAGAAATATCTCGGCCGCCTGTGGACGACGACGCTCGACCATTCGCCGCTCGACGTGGTCGCCTGGCACGGCAACCTCGCCCCCTGGAAATACGATCTCGCCCGCTTCAACACCATTGGAACGGTGAGCTTCGACCACCCCGACCCCTCGATCTTCACAGTCCTCACCAGCCCCTCCGAGACTCCCGGCCGCGCGAACGCCGATTTCGTCATCTTCCCGCCGCGCTGGACGGTCGCGGAGGACACGTTCCGGCCGCCCTGGTTCCACCGCAACGTGATGAGCGAGTGCATGGGGCTGATCAGGGGCGCCTACGACGCCAAGGCGGAAGGCTTCGCTCCCGGCGGCCTCAGCCTCCACAACCTCATGTCGGGCCATGGCCCCGACCTGGCCAGCTGGACGGCGGCGTCGCAAGCGCAGCTCAGGCCGCACAAGATCGAGGACACCTTGGCGTTCATGGTCGAAAGCTGCTGGCCCTTCCGCCCCACCGCTTTCGCGATGGGCGAGGGGGGAGGCCTGCAGCCGGATTACGACCGGGCCTGGGGCGGGTTCCCGAAGGCGCGGCCGAACGGCTGACCCATGGCGAGCCTCCCACCGCGGCCCCTGCCGCCCTGCCACCAGTATCGCGACTTCCTCGATCCGGCCGAGCATGAGGCGCTGCTCGAATGGACCGTCTCCCAACGGGAGCGCTTCGGTCCCGCCCGGCTCACCGGCAACGTGCTCGATCCCAAGCGAAGGGTCGCCGAGCGCCTGAACGACCTGGGCCCGCACCGGGCCGTGCTGGAGCGCCGGTTGAACGAGTCCCTGCCGGACATCTTCCGGCGCACCGGCGCCAGGCCGTTCGAGATCGAGTTCCTCGAGCTGGAGATCGCCGCCCATGGCGACGGCGCCTTCTTCGCCCACCACAGCGACATTCCGGTGGGCCGCGGCCGCCAGCCGCTCGGTGGCGACAAGACCGGCAAGCAGGACCGGCTGGTCAGCGCGGTCTATTATTTCCACCGCGAGCCGAAGCGCTTCACCGGCGGCACGCTCCGCCTCTACCGCCTCGGCGACCACGACGCGTCGGGCGACTTCGTCGAGTTCGAACCGCTGGACAACAGCCTGGTCGTCTTCCCCTCGTGGGTGCGCCACGAGGTCCGGCCGATCGCCTGCCCCGGCTGCACCTTCGAGGATTACCGGTTCGCCGTGAACGCCTGGCTGTGCAAGACGCTGGCGCCCAGGCCCGGGATCCTCCCTGCCAGCGAAGGGCGCGCGGAGGGGGACCACCCGGGAGGTGGTGGAGGGGTAGATGGCGCCGACTCGGCGGATCGACCGCGAGACGAGGCAGACCTGAGCTAGCTATCCCTCCACCATGCTTCGCATGGTCCCCCTCCCCATCGCGCTGCGATGGGGAGGACGAGGGGTCAGGACGTCCGGTCCGCCGCGACCCGGCTGCCGTCGCCGCGCTGGAGCTCGAAGCCCGTCGCCCGGGAGCCGGCCACCTTATATTCGACTCGGGTCATCGGGTCGTTCTCGAAGGCGAACAGGTTCGCGCCGATCGCGACCATCATGAGCTTGGACCCGCCCTCGCGCTGGAAGGCGAGGCGGCCGTTTTCGAGCCACACCTTCCGCTCGCCGAACGTGCCGGCGTAAGCGGCCAGGGGCAAAGCGGTGGCGACGGGATCGAGCTTCGCCGCCAGCATCGCGGCCGTCGCCTCATAATTCGCCTTCTCGCGGGCCGGCGCCGCCGCTGCGAGGCGGCGCATGGCGTGCATCTGGGCGACGTCGAGCGCCTTCTCCGGGTCGACGGACGTGGTGGGAGCGATCCCCACGCCTTCCCAGTCCTTGCCGGTGGAGGCGAGCACGGCCCGCCCGACCGAGACGCTGATCACATAGCCGCCGGGCAGCGGGAAGAACTGGTTGCGGAAGCCGGCCCCCGCGGTGGTGGCGCCGATCAGCTCCCCGAGCTTGAACCCGGCGACGTGGCCGGTGAACTCCTCGGCGGCGCTGGCGCTGTTCCCGCTGGTCAGCACGTAGAGCGGCTTTCCGATCATCCGGCCGGCGGGCAGCGTCGCCAGGGTGGACAGCCGGTCGACCTGGCTTGCGCCCATGTGGAAGGTGACGATCGGCCGGTTCGGCTCCATGAAGTGGCTGACCAGATATTGCACAGCCTGAGGGCTTCCGCCGCCATTCTGGCGAAGATCGATGATCGCCGCGTCGCCGTCGCGAAGGAAGCGCATCGCATTGTCATGGGCTTCGGCGCTTTTGTGCCCCACCCACACGAAGCCCTGCAGGTTCACGTAGCGGACATTGCCCGGAAGCACCTTCATTTCGGTGAAGCCGTGGTTGCGCCGCTCGGCTTGCCGGATCTGCTCGGGCGACGGGCCTGAACCTTCCTGGGGGCCGGGCGGCGGGGCGGCGGCCTCGGCGGAGGCACGCGGATCGTATTCGAGGCTGAGATGCTTGTCGCGCGCGACGGCGGTGAGATCCGCATTCACCCGCTCCAGGAGCACGGCCGGATCCGAGACGTCGTAGCGGCCTTCGGCCAGGCCCCGGGCGAGCGCGGCGTCGAGCTTCGGCCGAACCTCGGGAAGGACGTAATTGGCGGCGAGGACCCGCCGGATCTCGGCAACGACCGTGCGGCCGTCGACTCGCGCGGGAGCCGCCGCCGGCCCGGCCGGCTGGGCGCCACCGGCGTGCGGCGAAATCGCGACACTGGCGGCGGCCATGAGGATCATTCCACGCACACGCATCTTATCTCTCCCTCGTATTGATCATGCTTTCATCCCGGGAGTGTTATCAGCTTGATACACCGCTAGTTTCAGTCGAAGTGATGTTTGCGATCGCCAGATCGTGGAATAAATCGACGGAGGCTCGCCTGAATGGACAAGAAGTTGGACCCATTCGACCTCAAGCTGCTGAGCTGGATGCAGGTCGACAATCTTCTCACCACGGAGACGCTGGCGGAGAGGGTCGGCCTTTCCCCGTCGGCGGTGGCCCGCCGGCTTCGCCACCTGCGCTCCCGCCGGGCAATCGCCGGCGACGTCGCCATCGTCTCGGAGCAGGCGCTGGGCCATCCGCTGTCGGCGATCATCAACGTCCAGCTGGAGCGGCACGCCCTCACGGAGGTGGCGAGCTTCAAGCGCCAGCTCGCCGCCTCCCCGAACGTCCAGTTCTGCCTCGAGATATCGGGCGCGTTCGACATCCTCCTGCTCGTGGTGGTCGCCGGGATGGAGGCGTTCAACCTGTTCGCGGACGAAATGCTGGCCGGGCAGCGCGCCGTCCGCCGCTACGAGACGAGCTTCGTCAAGCGGCGGCTCAAGGCGAGCCTCGCGCTGCCGCTGGAGGAGCTGGCGGGGTGACGCGCTTCACCAGCCTGGAAGGTCTTCGGTTTCCTTCAGGAGCTGGAGAATGTCGGTCCGGCCGCGGTAAGTATGTTCGAGCCTGCGCTGGTCGCGTTCGATGCGATTGCATCTGAGCTCCCGGATCGTCCGCTTCAGCTCCGCCGCGCGATCGGCATCGTAGGGTTCCTCGCCGAGGAAGTGGTTGCACCCGGCCCGCCGCTCGATGAACGCCGCCACCTTGCGAGGCGCGCTTTCCACACGCACGCGAAGGGCCTGCTCCGCGGAATCCTCGGGCGAGAGCAGCAGGATCAAGGCGAGCGCGGCGAGCGACATTCACGCTTCTATACCCGTCTTTGCGCTCTGGGACATCCCGAGCCTCACCTGGCGCAAAGCACCTACCGACGCCGTGGCCGCGCCTGTAAGACCGCTCCATGACGTCCGACGTGCTCATCATCGGGGCGGGCCATAACGGCCTCGTCTGCGCTTATTACCTCGCGGCGAAGGGGCTGAAGGTGACGGTGCTCGAGCGCCGGCACATCGTCGGCGGAGCGGCGGTGACCGAGGAATTCCACCCCGGCTTCCGCAATTCCACCGCCTCCTACACGGTGAGCCTGCTCAACCCGAAAGTCATCGAGGACATGCGGCTCTACGATCACGGCCTGAAGGTCGTGCTTCGGAAGATCGACAATTTCCTGCCGACGCAGGGCCCCGGCCATCTGCTCTCGGGCCGCGGCGGCCTCACCCGCCGCGAGATCGAGCGCCATTCGCCGGCGGACGCCCGGGGCTACGACGCTTACTCGAAGGCGCTGAAATCGGTCGTCGCGATCCTTCGCGACTGGATTCTGCGCGCTCCGCCCAATGCGGGGGGCGGCGTCGCCGACGTGCTCGCGGCGCTCAAGCTGGGCAACGCCGTGCGGGGAATGAGCTCGGAGGAGCAGCGCAACCTGCTCGATTTCTTCACCAAATCCGCCGCCGACATATTGGAGCGCTATTTCACGACCGACATCGTCCAGGCCCTGTTCGGTTTCGATGCGGTGGTCGGCAATTATGCCAGTCCCTACGATCCGGGCTCGGCCTACGTCCTCCTCCACCACCTCTTCGGCGAAGCCGCCGGGGTCGCCGGCGCCTGGGGCCATGCGATCGGCGGAATGGGCGCCATCACCCAGGCGATGGCGAGGGCGGCCCGGGCGAAAGGCGCCGAGATCCTCCTCGACTCGCCGGTCGAGGAGATCATCGTCGAGAGGGGCCGGGCCGCGGGCGCCGTGGCGGGCGGCAAAGCCTATCGGGCGAAAGCGGTGGCGGCGAACGTCAATCCCCGCTTCCTCTTCGGAAACCTGCTGCCCGACGGCGCGGTCGCGCCCGAAATCTCCCGGCGGATGGCCGGCTGGGCGGCGGAATCGGCGACGTTCCGGATGAACGTCGCGCTGTCCGGGCTGCCGCGCTTCACCAGCCTCCCGGAGGCCGGCGACCACCTCACCGCCGGGATCATCATCGCCCCGTCGCTCGGCTACATGGACCGCGCCTATACCAGCGCCCGCACCCAGGGCTGGGCGCTTGAGCCGATCGTCGAGATGCTGATCCCCTCGACCCTCGACGATAGCCTGGCCCGGCCGGGAAGCCACGTCGCCAGCCTGTTCTGCCAGCATTTCCCCTACGAGTTGGAGGGCGGCTGGGAAGCCCGGGCCGACGAGGCCGCGGACCATATCATCGCCCATGTCGACCGCTACGCGCCCGGCTTCAAGGCCTCGGTGATCGGGCGTCTGCCCTTGTCTCCCTGGCACCTGGAGCAACGCTTCGGAGTTCCGCGGGGCGACATCTTCCATGGCAAGATGGGTCTCGACCAACTCTTCTCGGCCCGGCCCCTGCTCGGCCACGCCGATTACAGGATGCCGCTGGCGGGGCTGTACCTGTGCGGCTCCGGCGCTCACCCGGGCGGCGGAGTGACAGGGGCGCCCGGGCACAATGCGGCGAAGGCGATTTTGGCCGACCGAAGGAAGTGGCGCTGATTTGCCTCCCCATCGCCAGATGGGGAGGGGGACCACCCGAAGGGTGGTGGAGGGGTAGCTGCGGAGGATTCCGAGGTTCGGGAGCGAGACGGCAAAGGCCTGCGCCTTCTACCCCTCCACCACCCTTCGGGTGGTCCCCCTCCCCATGCTTCGCATGGGGAGGCAAAGCAGGCTCAGCCCTTCGTCTCCGCCGCCCCCGACCCGCACCGCTCCGCCGGCACCGGCGCCGGGTCCTCATCCGCCTCGATCAGGTAAAGAAGCGGCCGTTCGACATCGATCACCGCGCGATGCTCCTTGAGCACGTCCTGGCCGATGATCCCGTGGATGGCTCCGCCCGAGAGCGGCGCCAGCGCGTCGCCGATCGAGCCGAGGTCGGTGACCATCATCCGCCGCTGCCTGAGCTTCACGCGGCCGAAGGCGAGGCTTTCGATCGAGACCTGGCGCGCGGCATTGGATCCGCCGATGCCGGTCGCCCCGCCCCGGCGCCCCCGCGCCGAGCCAAGGCCGAAATGGGCGACGTGGTCCGAATCGATCACCGACAGATTGGCGCCGGTATCGAGGATGAACACGCCGTCCCTGCCGTTGACCGCGGCGGTGACGAGGTGGTGGCCGGTGCCGCGCGCCTCGCGCAGCGGAATGGCGGTGAAGCCGAGGAGGCACAAAGCGTGATCGACCGTTCCGGCCTCCCCTGGCCTGTAATCCACTTTCGCCGCTTCCGGCGGCGGCGGGGCGATCATATCGCAGGCTGAAAGCGCGAGCATCGAAGCGGCGGCAAGGACGACCTTCATCCCCGGGCAAATGCGGGCTAAGGGCCTTCGTTCCCGCAAGGAGAGACTGATGAGAACCCGCGCCGCAATCGCCGTCGCGCCGAACCGGCCGCTCGAGATCCATGAGGTGGAGCTGGACGGCCCGCGCCCCGGCGAGGTGCTGGTCGAGATCATGGCGACCGGCGTCTGCCACACCGACGCCTATACGCTGGAGGGCAAGGACAGCGAGGGCATCTTCCCCTCGATCCTCGGCCACGAAGGCGCGGGGATCGTCCGCGAACTGGGCGCGGGAGTGACCTCGGTCGCCGTCGGCGACCACGTCATCCCGCTCTACACGCCCGAATGCCGCCAGTGTAAGTCTTGCCTCAGCCGCAAGACCAACCTGTGCACCGCCATCCGCGGCACCCAGGGCAAGGGCGTGATGCCCGACGGCACCAGCCGCTTCCGCCTCGGCTCGGAGACCATCCACCATTATATGGGCTGCTCGACCTTCTCGAACTTCACCGTCATGCCCGAGATCGCGGTGGCCAAGGTCCGCAAGGACGCGCCGTTCGACAAGATCTGCTACATCGGCTGCGGAGTGACCACCGGCGTCGGCGCCGTGATCTGGACCGCCGGGGTGGAGCCGGGCGCCAACGTCGTCGTCTTCGGCCTGGGCGGGATCGGCCTCAACGTCATCCAGGGCGCCAGGCTGGTCGGCGCCGACCGGATCGTCGGCATCGACGTCAACCCGGCCAAGCGCGCCATGGCCCAGGCCTTCGGGATGACCGACTTCATCAATCCGGCCGAGATCGGCATGGACAAGGTCGTGCAGGCGATCCTCGACCTCACCGACGGCGGCGCCGATTACAGCTTCGACTGCACCGGCAATACCGACGTCATGCGCCAGGCGCTCGAATGCTGCCACCGCGGCTGGGGCGTCTCCACCATCATCGGGGTTGCCGAAGCCGGCCGCGAGATCGCCACCCGGCCCTTCCAGCTCGTCACCGGCCGGGTCTGGAAAGGCAGCGCCTTCGGCGGCGCCAGGGGCCGCAGCGACGTTCCGCGGATCGTCGACTGGTACATGGACGGCAAGATCGAGATCGACCCGCTCATCACCCACACGATGCCGCTCGACGACATCAACAAGGCGTTCGACCTGATGCATGCAGGGGAGTCGATACGGTCGGTCGTCGTTTATTGACCCGGGCCGTCATCCCGGCGAAAGTCGGGACCTCGGCGAGACCCGCCGAGACTTCTTGTCCTGAGGTCTCGGCTTCCGCCGGGACGACGGAGTGAACATGACCCTCGAAACCCTCTCCTCCGCCCGATCCTTCGGCGGAACCCAGCTCGCCTGCCGCCATTCCAGCCGCGAGACCGGCACGGAGATGACGTTCGGCATCTACCTCCCGCCCCAGGCGGAGACGGGGGCGCCGCTGCCGGTCCTCTGGTTCCTTTCCGGCCTTACCTGCACCCACGCCAACGTCGTCGAGAAGGGCCAGTATCAGCGGGTCTGCGCAGAGCTGGGCCTGATCCTGGTCGCGCCGGACACCAGTCCGCGCGGCCCCGATGTCCCGGACGACCCCGACTATGATTTCGGCCAGGGCGCCGGCTTCTACCTCGACGCCGTCGAGGACCCGTTCGCCCGGAACTACCGGATGTACAGCTATGTCGCCGCCGAGCTTCCGGACCTCGTCGCCGCCAGCTTCCCAGCCGACATGGAGCGCCAGGCGATCGCCGGCCATTCGATGGGCGGCCACGGCGCCCTGACCCTCGCGCTGCGCAATCCCGGCCGCTTCCGGAGCGTCTCCGCCTTCGCTCCGATCGTCGCGCCCGGTCAGGTACCGTGGGGCGAGAAGGCGCTCGGCCGCTACCTCGGCGCCGACCGGGCCGCCTGGCGGGCCCATGACGCGGTGGCCCTGATCGAGGACGGCGCCCGGCTGCCCGAGATGCTGATCGACCAGGGCGGCGCCGACACCTTCCTCGAGCGGGAGCTGAAGCCGGAGCTCCTGGAGGCCGCCTGCCGCGCCGCCGGCATCCCGCTCGCGCTGAGGATCCAGCCGGGCTACGACCACAGCTATTATTTCATCTCCACCTTCATGGAGGATCACCTGCGCTGGCATTTCGAGCGGCTGACGGCATGAGGAAGCCCCTCGTCATCCCGGCGAAAGCCGGGACCTCGGGACGACAAGTCTCGGCGGGTCTCCCCGAGGTCCCGGCTTTCGCCGGGATGACGGGCTTGGCATGACCCTGCCCCCGAACCTCCTCCCCATCCTGATCGAGGCCGCGCTCGCCGCCGGAGCCGAGATCGAGCGCATCTACGGCGAAGGCTGCGCGAGCGAGGAGAAGGAGGACGGCTCCCCGGTGACGATCGCCGACCGAAGGGCGGAAGAGATCATCCTGGAGCGCCTCGCCCGCGCCTTTCCCGAGATTCCGGTCCTCGCCGAGGAGGAAGCCGCCGCCGGCCGGATCCCGGAGCTCGGCCGCCGCTTCTTCTGCGTCGACCCCCTCGACGGCACCCGCGGGTTCATCCAGCGCAACGGGGAGTTCACCGTCAACATCGGCCTGATCGAGGACGCCGTTCCGGTGGCCGGGGTGATCTACGCCCCCGATTCGAAGCTGCTTTATTACGGCGCCCGTGGCGAAGGCGCCTTCCGCGCCAAAGACGATGGCGCCCCCGAGCCGATCCGCCCCCGCCCCCGGCCCGCCGCCGGGCTGACCGCCGTCGGAAGCCGAAGTCACGGCTCGCACGGCACCGCCCAAAAAGCCCTGCATCTCGGAATCGCCGAATTCGTCGCGTCCAGCTCGTCCCTCAAATTCTGCCTGGTCGCGGAAGGGACGGCGGACCTCTATCCCCGCCACGGCACCACCGCCGAATGGGATACGGCCGCGGGCCAGGCCATCCTCGAGGCCGCGGGCGGACGGGTGATGGCGCTGGATGAGCAAGGCTCGGAGACCGGAGTGCTCGCCTACGGAAAGAGCGGGCGGCGCTTCCTCAATCCCCCCTTCATCGCCTGGGGGAGCTGAGGCCGATCAGGTTTCGGCCACGTTGAAGCGCCGGGTGCCGCCCGCCCGCTCGATCGCGGCCTTCACGTCGGGCCGCTTCTTCAGTGCCGCCAAATTGCGGGCGATCAGGTCGGATGCAAGCGTCGGCGGGGCCAGATCGAAGTCGCTGAGCTCGAGCAGCAGTTCCGGGCGGAGCTCCGGATCTTCGAGCCGCCTGATGGCGGAGGCGCCCGCGGCTTCCATGTCCCCAAGGCAAAGATAGAGGTCGGTCACCGCGGCGGGGGCGTCTTTCTCGTGGCTTTTGACATAGGCGACGTCCGCCGCCCCCTCGCCGCCGCGACCTTCGAGATGAAGGGCGCAAGCGCGGGCGCGGCGATACAACATGATACCGTAAGGCGAGGCTCCCTCGCTCGACAAGTCCCTCGTGGCGAGCGTCGCAAGGGCGTCCTTGGGCCTGCCGAAGCGGTTTTGGGCAAGTGCGAGATTGATCACCTGGCTGACGTTGGCCACACCGTCCTCGCTTGCTTTCGAGCCGTTCCGATAGGCGGAGACCGCCTCATCGAGACGCCTGAGCGTCTCGTAGGTGATGGCGAGCTCGTTCCACCACCAGTTGACGTGATCGGAATCTTCGGCCTCCGTCAGCTTGCCGAGGCGCGGCTGCGCCGTCTTGAGCAGGGCAAGCGCCTCCTCGCCGCGACCGAGCTGACGCAGATTCTCAGCCACGGCAATCAGCGGGCGCAGTCGGTCCGGCTCGCGGGCCACCCATTCCTGATGCCGCGCGAGCCTCTTGGCGGCCGCCGCGGCCACGTCCTGGCTCGGAAGGTATCCGCGCATTCGGGGATCGAGGCTGGCGGCGGCGATATTGGCCGGATCTTCCAGTCTCGCGATGACCAGCCGGGCCGCGGCCAAGTCGCCCGCGGCGAGCCGGTCCTGGGCGTGGAGGAAGCGGAAGCTGTCGTTCGATCCGAAGGTTTCCGCCGGAGCGAAGGCATCGCTAGCGAGCAGCTTCAAGACCCGCGTGCGAGCTTCAGGCGCCCCGGAGTCCTTCATCGCGTGGAGGAGCGCCCATACCCAAGTGAGGCGAATGGAGTTGAGAGCAGCGCTTTGCCCCAGCGTCATGGCTTCCAGCGTCGTTGCAGTCTCGGCGAAGCGCTTCTTCCAGGCTTCGATCTCGAGGCGCATGTGCCAGAGCTGCGGAGTGCTCTCCGCCAGAGCCGTACCACGCAGGGCGAAGCCATAGGCCTCGTCGAGGCGCTTGGCCTCCAGGTGGCATCCGGCCATCATCTCATAAAGCGAAGCCGTCAAATCGGCCGGCAGGATCCGCTGTCCGCGCTCTATGAGCCGCCCGCCGCGCTTCAGGACGAGGTTGCAGTCGCCGGCATCCGCAGCGGCTCCAAGCTCGGCGAGTGCCTTGAGATCGGCCTTGCTCAGCTCGACGGTCTGGGCCTCGGCCCCGCCGACGGCCACGAGCATCGAGGCGACCGCCAACGCCGCCGCATATTTCCGGATTGCCCGCACGATCCCGTCTCCCTGCCTCTCGGAGCAAGGCTGACAGGAAAAACCTCCCGCCGCAACACGCGGTTGTGCCGGAAACAGGGGTCGAGGATCGACGGCTGTCAGCCGAAATTGTGCTTCAGCCCGATCGCCGGGATGATGTGCTTGTTGCGGTATCTCAACTCATATTGGTCGGCGAACGGGTTCCTTCGGTCCGGCGAGAAGAAGGTCCGGCTCCTGAATGCGGGCGCGTCGGTGGCGTTGTCGAGGCTGAAGGTGACGGTCGTCTTCGGGCTTGGGCGGTATTCCACGAACGCCGTCACATAAGGCTGGCGGCCGAACGGCCGGTCGATCTCGTCCTGCCTGAAGAAGAAGGTGGGGGCATTGACGAAGAAGGTGGCGCCATAGGCCCATTTGCCGAGGTCCTGCCGGAAGCTGGCATCGGCCGAATAGAGGTTGAAGCCGGAGAATTGCCGCTTCCGCAGGGTGTAGGGATCCTCCACCGACGTATCGATCAGCGAGCTGTTGAGAGTGAGCCGGCCGCCCTTGATCCCGAGCCTGGTCAAGGGAGCGTCGATCGTGCTCTTGACGATCAGCATGCGTCCGTCGCCGAGATTGCCCGGCGCGTCGAAGCCTTGCGGAGTCAGTATGCGGTCCTGGACCAGCGAGATCCTGTTGTAGCCGGCCTGCACCTTCACGATGCCATCGCCCAGGATGGGCTGCTCGAACGTCGCCGATATCTCCCAGGCGCGCTGCGGGACGAGATCGGCGTTGCCGCCGTTGACACGGTCATTGGTCAGCTCGGCGCTGCTGATGAAATCGTCAAAGTTGAGCTGGGCGACCGTGCGCGCGATCGACAGCTGAGCGCGCCAGCCCGAATCGTCGCGATAGTCGAGAGTGGCCTTGGGCTTGAGGAACTTGAGCACCCGCTCGGCCTCGGCATCGCCGCTCACCGTCAGCCGCGACGCCTCGTAGGTGAGGCCGAGATCCATCCGCAGGCGCTTCGAGAGCGCGCGCCCCGCATTGACGAAGGCCTCGCCGCGATATTCCTTCACCACCGCCTGGTCGACCGGAAGGTCGATCCGGGTCTGCCCGCCGCCGGCGCCGAGGCGGTAGAAATTGACGTCGCTGTCCAGCTTGTTGAGAACGCCCTCGACCCCGGTCTCGAAGCTCCAGCCGCCAAGATCGGAGCGGTTCCAGACCAGCCGAAGCACCCGCTCGTCCCGGACGTTGTCGGTGTCCTGGATGAAGCCGCCTATGACCTTCCTTTCCACCCGGTTCAGCGAGGTGTCGACGTCGCGCCGCTGCCGCCGGGTCGCAAGGCCGATCAGCTTGATCCCGCCGCGCCACAGCGGCCGGGTGACGTCGCCGCCCAGCTCATAGTTGCGGCGGTCGTAATCCTGGGTCAGGCGGTCGTCGCGGACGGTCCCGCCGACGGGGAAGACGTCGTTCGTCTGCGCGAGCGTGAACCAGTTCTGGGAAAGCCGGAAGTTGAGGTGGGCGGTGCGGTTGTCGCCGCCATTATGCTCCCACGCGCCCGAGACGAACGCGGTCCGGTCGGCGATCCGGTTCACCTTTTCCCGATATTCGACCAGTGCTCCGCCCGGCAGTGCGGTGATCCGGTCGAACCCTTCCTCGGTCGTCGGGATGGCCTGGTAGCCGGCCGAGGCGTTGAAGCTCGACTTGCCCCGGCGGAGGAGGGCGGACACGGTGACGTCCGGCTCCACCCGCCCGGTATAGGTGCGCCGAACCGTGCCGTTGAACGTGCCCGCGAGGCCTCCCGCCGCGGTGGTGACGACGTTCACCACCTGGGCCTTGCCGGCGAATTCGGAGCCGAACAGGTCGCCCGGACCGACCTCCACCCGAGCCACCCGGCTGGCGGGGATGCGCGCCAGGATCGTCTCGAGCGTGTCGCTCTTGGAGCTGGGCCGCTGTCCGTTGATGACGACGTTGCCGGCCGCCTGGCCGAAGCCGCGAACCTCCTGGTCCCCCAGCTCGAGCGTGAAGCCCGGCACCCGCTGCACCATCTGCAGCGCGTTGGATGGAGCGAATTGCGCGAAGTAGGCGGCTTGGTAGACGGTCCGGCCGTCGGCCCCTGGGGCCTGCGCGGCTTGCGCGGCTTGCGCGCCGGTGCCGCCGAGCAGCAGGGCCGCCGCTGCCAAACCCGTCCATAAAGCCTTGCTCGCCACCGGCCAACCCTTCCCGACGTTTCCGCAAAGACTGCAAGAAGCACGCCACGGCCGGGCGCCTAGCCCACAGCGACAAACGCACTCGCCGGATCGACCAAAGACATCTTTCCTGTCCGGGGCCGGACAGCGGCTTGTCCGCAATCGAACGGATGAGAGACGCGGATTCGCGCTTTACTCGTCATCCCGGCGAAAGCCGGGACCTCTGGGAGACCCGCCGAGACTTCTCGTCCCGAGGTCCCGGCTTTCGCCGGGATGACGGATCAGGCCGGGACTTCGCCCTTCCCCCGCCTCCAGGCCGCGACGCCGAGATAAAGAAGCAACCCCAGCGGCCCGATCATCATCGTCGCGAACAGACAGGGGAGCAGCAAAAGGTTGGAAACGCCCGCCCGTTCCGAATGCTCGGCCTCCCAGCTCCCCACGAAGAGATCCAGCACCAGATAATGAATCCAGCCGGCCAGCAGCAGGACCGGCTTGTCGAACGCCCGGGCGATCGCCTCCAGAGTGTAGCCGGCGTCGGTCGGGATCGCCTTCAGGTGGGTGAGCAGGAAGAGGAGATAGAGAAGGCAGAGCGGCACCGCGACCCACCGCGCCGCGAACACCGCCCGGCTTCGGCCGATCCAGGGGGAAGCGAGCAAGGCTGCCCAGCCCAGGAGGGCGACGGCGTGAGCCGCGACGAACCAGGTTTCCAGCGTCAGCATTAGGCTCCTCCCCGCCCGTCACCCTCGACGGGTTCAATGCAAGCTCTCCGCCAGTCCAGCCTGATCCCCGCGGGACCGTGGAACAAGGTTGGGGCGACGGAGCGGCCACCGGCCCCTTCGCCCGCTCAGATGATCGGGTGCCGCTCCCAGTTCGGCTTGTCGGCGCGCTTAGCGAGAGTGGCGTTCAGCCGCCGCACGGTCTCGCTTCCGGTGCGCTCGCACAGGAAGGGGAAAACGGCATGGACGAGGCAGCCGAGGCCGCCGAGGATCATCCGAAGCCCGAAGCCCGCCGCCATTTCGAAATGCTCCGGGTAACTCTCGCCCACCTCGCGAGGATGTCTGGTGAAGGGATTGCGGGCCATGCCCGTCCCTTATCGTGCGCCGCCCTCTCCCGCCAGCGAGAACAGCTATGCGCCGCACCTGCGCCCCCCTCCCCGGTGGAGAAGGAGTGGTCGCGAAGAGGGGACCGACCCTTCCGGAACGACGGGTTCCAAGTGAACACGGCTCCAGCGGACCCGCTTCCTCGACGCCCGCATCCCATCCACATCGCCGCTTTGAATAACTATATTCTCCTTTTGTTCTTTTTATGTTCTAAGACTGCGGAGCGGCCGCCGAGTCGGCCGAGGAAGAGGCAGTGGGAGCCGGTCCGCCGGGCCCGCTGCCGCCGATCCTCGGGAACCTCGGCGGCGGCAGCTTATCGGACCTGTGCATAGGAGGAACCGGCTTGAAGATATCCTGACCATTGCAAGCGGCAACGAGGGCGCTCGTTCCTAGTCCCGCCAATTGCGGGACGCCCGAATGCGCAGGCGAAAGATGAGACGCTTCGGCTGCGTAAGGATTTCGGTTCAGCCGCCGCGAACTCGAAGATCAACAACGGCATCTTTTCAAGCTGGTAGTCGCTGCGATTACCGGAATGGTCCCGCTTTGTCTTCGTTCAGGCGACTAATCCCCTGATCCCAGGTGCGCCGCGACCATCATTGTCGCTCAAACGAAAACGACGACCAGTAAGACTGTGCCAGTTTGCTGTCTCCTCTGCCGGCGTACGCACAATTAGCGAGATGCAGCAGTGAGTCGAGTATGCGGCCTTGCCGATCGCAAAGCATCGGCGTAGTTCCGTCTAGCGCTCCTAATCTTGATCGTGATGGAGCGTCCGCACTCGCGGTGAACACAGGCACCGGCTTCGGTCGGGTGGCCTGCGGAATACAAGACCTTCGGGGAACACGCAGGGCGCGGTTCCC
>DASVTN010000039.1:0-1601 GCA_036387555.1 Allosphingosinicella sp.
GAATGAGGTCGAAGGGCGCTCCGCCGCGCTGGCGGGCGAGGGAGAGGCGCCAGCGGGGGCGGCCGATCCCCGCCACGGCAAGCGGCGAGGAAGGCGCGCAGGCGAGGCGCCAGCGGGTGACCGCGGCGGAGGGGATGGCGAGCGGATCCTCGCCGTTCCCGCGCCAGCGCGGGCGGCCGATCCCGGCCACCGGCAATGGCGAGGACGGGACGCAGGCGAGGCGCCAGCGGGTGACCGCGGCGGACGTGGGCGACAGCGGATCCTCGCCTCCGCCGCGCCATCGGCGAAGCATCAGGGCCGGAGTGCCGCCCTCCTCGGCGGCGAGCTGGAGCCGGCGGGTGGCGGGCATGGCCGCGCGCCCCACTTCGCCGACCACCGCGGCGAGGCCGCCGTGGCGAAGCCCCTCCTCCATCACCGCGAGCACGTCCTCGTCCCGCCCGCATTCGGCGTAGAGCACACGGTCCGGAGCGAGGCCGGCGGCCGCGAGGCCGGGGGCGAACAGGTCCCGGCTGCCGAGCGCCCAGAGCACGGGGCCCGGACGGCGGGCGGCGATCGAGGCGAGGAAGAGGGTCGCTGCGGCTTCGCCGGCCGGGCCGGGGCGTTCGCCCGCCGCTTCGTGGAGCGCGGCGACGGGCAGGCCTCCGCCGGCGAGCCGGCAATCCAGGGCTTCGACTCCGAAGGGGAGATATTCGCGCTCCTGCGAACCCGCGGATTCGAGCGCCCTTACCTCCGCGCGCAGGGCGGCCAGGCGTTCGGCTCTGACGGGGCTTTGGGGCATTGCGACTCACGACTCATCCGTTCCTTTTATGTTCCAAGGTTGTTCAGCGAGAGTCAAGTTGGAGGAAGGGAATGAAATCCTCCCCATCGCAGATGGGGAGGGGGACCAGGCGGAGCCTGGTGGAGGGGTAACGGCTCGGTGGCTTGAGGTTCGCGGGAGAACCGCTAAGTCCGGCGTCAGGTCACCCCTCCACCACCTTCGGTGGTCCCCCTCCCCGTCGCTTCGCGACAGGGAGGCAAAAGGAATTCCATGCTCCTCCGCACCTGTCTCCTCGCCCTCTTCCTCTTCGTCTCCGCGCCCGCCTCGGCCGCGGGCGATTCCGGCTGGTTCTACAAGAACACCGATATCCGGCCCGACCCGGCCTGGACCTTCGGAACCCTCCCCAACGGCCTTCGCTACGCAGTGCGGCGCAACGCCCTGCCGGAAAAGCAGGTATCGGTTCGGCTGAGGATAGACGCCGGTTCGCTTCACGAGGAGGACGGGGAAAAGGGCTGGGCCCATTTCGTCGAGCACATGGCCTTCCGGGGAACGAAGAATTTCGGCGACGGGGAAGTGCGCGAGACCTGGCAGAGGCTCGGCGCCAGCTTCGGGAGCGACACCAACGCTTCGACCGAGCCGACCCAGACTGTCTACATGCTCGATCTGCCGCATGCCGACCGGGCCTCGCTGGACACGTCGCTCCAGCTGCTCGCCGACATGGCCGACACCGCTTTGTTCGACCCCAAGATCGTCGACGCCGAGCGCGGAGTGGTCCTTTCCGAATATGGCCGCCGCACCGAGATCAGCGTCAAGCTGCGCGAGATGATGATGCCGCTCTTCTTCG
>DASVTN010000040.1:0-8723 GCA_036387555.1 Allosphingosinicella sp.
GAGATAGGCGTTGAGATCGGCCTTGAGCTCGGTGAGCAGGACCTTGAACTCGCCCTGGCCCATTTCCGGCTTGCGCTCGAACTTCTCGATCTCGACGAGCACGGCGCCCCGGGCCTTCAGCGTCCGGAGAGCCTCCTCGAAGGCTTCGTTGGTGCCGAAGCCGCTGGCGAAGCGCATCACGCCGATCCGCTTCCCGCGCAGCGAATCCGCGGAAAGGCCGGCGGCATAATCGGCGCGGCGGGCGTCGGCCTCGCGCGTCTGCGGATCGGCGGGATCGCTCCCCGCGATTGCCGAGAGGACGAGCGCGGCGTCGCGGACCGTTCGGGTCATCGGACCCGGAGTGTCCTGGCTGTGGCTGATCGGGATGACATGGGTTCGGCTGACGAGGCCCACCGTGGGCTTGAAGCCGACGATCCCGTTGACCGAGGCCGGACAGGTGATCGAGCCGTCCGTCTCGGTGCCGATCGCCGCCGGCACCATCCCGGCGGCCACCGCCGCGCCGCTGCCGGTGCTCGATCCGCAGGCGTTGCGGTTCAGCGCGTGCGGGTTCCGGGTCTGGCCGCCGATCGCGCTCCAGCCGGAGATGGAGTCGTTGTCGCGGATGTTCGCCCATTCGGAAAGGTTGGTCTTGCCGACGATCACCGCCCCCGCCTGGCGGAGCCGAGCCACCAGCGGAGCGTCGCGGTTGGTGACGTTGGCGGCGAGCGCCAGGCTTCCGGCCGTGGTCGGAAGGGGCCCCAGGGTCTCGATATTGTCCTTGATCAGGATCGGCATCCCGAACAGCGGGCCGCGGGCGCGGCGGTTGCGGTCGAGCGAGCGGGCCTGGGCGATGGCGGTCGGATCGACGGCGATGACGGCGTTGATCCGTGGGTTGAGCGCCTTGATCCGCTTCAGCGCTGCCTTGGTGTTGGCGGCGGCGGTCTCCGACGAGCTGAACTCCGGCGCCCGCTGGGCGGCGGCGGCGGTGGCGAGCAGGGCGAAGGCGAGGAAGGGGGCGGTGCGGCGCATGGGCGACTCTCCTGAGCTTTTACAACGCGATGGCGGGTCCGGTGCGGCGCGTCCAGCCTTCGAGCCCTAATCCTCCCCCAGATTTCTGGGGGAGGGGGACCGCGCGGAGCGCGGTGGAGGGGTTCTTCGGAGTCAGCAAGAACCCCTCCACCATGCTTCGCATGGTCCCCCTCCCGGGCAAACGCCGGGGAGGATTTAGGGCATCCCTTCCCCCCGCCCGCAAAAATGCTAAGGCCCCGCCGATGAGCAAGGGCCCGCAGAGGATCAGAGGAACCCAGGACATCTGGGGCGAGGACGCCGACCGCTTCCAGGCGGTGGTCGCCGCGTTCGAGCGCGTGCGCAGGCTCTACGGCTTCGGCCGGGTGGAGATGCCGGTGTTCGAAAGCACCGCCGTCTTCGCCCGCTCGATCGGCGAGACCACCGACATCGTCTCCAAGGAGATGTACAGCTTCGAGGACCGCGGCGGCGACAACCTCACCCTGCGTCCCGAATTCACGGCGGGGATTTGCCGGGCCTATCTTTCGGAAGGCTGGCAGCAGCACGCGCCGGTCAAGATCGCCACCCACGGCCCCGCCTTCCGCTTCGAGCGGCCGCAAAAGGGGCGCTACCGCCAGTTCCACCAACTCGACGTGGAGATCGTCGGGGCCGGCGAGCCCGCCGCCGACGTCGAGATCATCGCCATGGGCGCACAGCTCCTCTCGGAGCTCGGAATAGGCGCGCGGGTCGACCTGAAGCTCAACACGCTCGGCGACCCGGCGACGCGCGACGCGTGGCGCGGCGCCCTCGTCGAATATTTCCGTGACCATCGCGACGATCTGTCCGAGGAGAGCCGGCTGAGGCTCGAGAGGAACCCGCTTCGGATCCTCGACAGCAAGGAGCAGCAGGACCGGCCTGTCGTCGACTCTTCGCCGGTGGTCGACGATTACCTGACGCCGGAGGCTGCCGACTATTTCGCCAAGGTCGCCGAGGGTCTCGATCGGGCCGGTGTCGTCTGGACGCGGGACCCCCGGCTGGTGCGGGGCCTCGATTATTACCGCCATACCGCCTTCGAGTTCGTCACCGAGGATCTCGGCGCTCAGAGCGCAGTGCTCGCCGGCGGCCGCTACGACGGTCTCATCGAGAGCATGGGCGGACCGCACACGCCCGCGGTCGGCTGGGCGGCGGGCATCGAGCGCCTCGGCATGTTGATCGAGCTTCCGGAAAGCGGCGCCGCGTCGATCGCCGTCGTACCCGACCGGCCCGAGCTCGAGGGCGAGGCGTTCGCGCTGGCCATGAGGCTGCGGCGGAGCGGGATCCCGACCGACCTGTCGTTCCGCGGCAACGCCAAGAAGCGCGTCGAGAACGCCCGCAAGAGGAACGTGTCGGCCGTCCTCATGCTGAGGGACGAAAGTCGGCAGCCGCGACTTCACCTCACCCACTATCGAGGCGACGACGACCAGCGGCAGGCCCTCGCCCGTGGCGTCCTGAGTGCGGTCAGCGGCGTCTACGAAGGTATTTCCGGCGGCGCAGCGTCATGACCTCCATCTCCGCCGAACGGATCTCTGCCATCGAGGCGCGGCGCGAGGAGCTTCAGAACGCCATGTCCGCGGGCGGAGTCGCTCCGGACGAGTTCGTCCGGCTCTCCAAGGATTATGCCGAGATCGAGCCGGTCGCCGTGGCCGCGCGGGAGGTCCGGCGGCTTCGCGCCGAGATCGATCTGCTGGCGGAGATGCTGGCGGACCCGAGCCCCGAGATCCGCGACATGGCCGGCGAGGAGCTTGCCGAGCTGCAGTCGCGGCTGCCGGAGGCGGAACGCGCGCTCGCCCTCAAGCTCCTGCCGCGCGACTCCGCCGACGAGCGCCCGGCGATGCTCGAGATCCGCGCGGGAACCGGCGGAGACGAGGCCGCGCTCTTCGCCGGCGACCTGTTCCGCATGTACCAGCGTTATGCCGAGAACCAGGGCTGGAAGGTCGAGCTCATCTCGGCCAGCTCGGCGGAGGTCGGCGGCTACAAGGAGGTGGTCGCCTCGGTCCGCGGCCAGGGCGTGTTCGCGAAGCTCAAATATGAAAGCGGAGTCCACCGGGTCCAGCGCGTCCCGGTGACGGAGAGCGGGGGCCGGATCCACACCTCGGCGGCGACCGTGGCGGTTCTTCCGGAGGCGGAGGAAGTGGACGTCCAGATCAACGACGCGGATCTCAGGATCGACGTCTACCGCTCCTCCGGCCCCGGCGGGCAGTCGGTGAACACGACCGACAGCGCCGTCCGGATCACCCACCTTCCCACCGGCCTCGTCGTCATCCAGCAGGACGAGAAGTCGCAGCACAAGAACAAGGCCAAGGCCCTGAAGGTGCTTCGGACCCGTCTCTACGAGCAGGAGCGCGAGCGCCTCGCCTCCGAGCGCGCGGGCGCCCGCAAGTCGATGGTCGGCTCGGGCGACCGATCGGAGCGGATCCGCACCTACAATTTCCCGCAGGGACGGGTGACCGACCACCGCATCAACCTGACCCTCCACCGACTCCCGGAAATCCTGGAAGGGCAGCTCGACGATCTGGTGAGCGCGCTCATCTCCGAGGACGAGGCCGACCGGCTGGCGAGCCTGGATGATTGAGGCATGAGCCGCCGGCTCGGGCAATCCCGTCATGCCGGACCTGATCCGGCATCCACCTTCTCCTTCCAGCACCGCGACTTGAGGAAGGTGGACCCCGGATCAAGTCCGGGGTGACGGTCCGTGCATGGCCCCCCTCGAACCTGCCCCACCCCGACCCCTCCCCTAAAGGGGAGGGGCTTTCGGTTCGTGCCGCCCTCGCCGCCGCAGCGGCGCGCCTCGCGCCGCACAGCGACACGCCCCGCCTCGACGCCGAGCTTCTGATGGCGCATGTGCTCGGGATCGAACGGGAGGCGATGCTCCTCGCCGGCGGCGACGGAACGGCCCCGGCCGGTTTCGAGACGCTCCTCGCCCGCCGCGAGGCCGGGGAGCCCGTCGCCTACATCACCGGCCGGCGCGCTTTCTGGACGATCGAGCTGGAGGTCGGCCCCGGAGTCCTCGTCCCCCGGCCGGACAGCGAAAGCCTGATCGAAGCCGCGCTTGGTTATTTCGGGGACAAGGGGCCGGGGCGGATAATCGATCTCGGCACCGGGCCCGGCACCCTGCTTCTCGCAGCGCTCGACCAGTGGCCGGACTCCACCGGGATCGGCATCGACGCGTCCGAAGCGGCGCTCGCATACGCCCGCCGCAACTCGGAACGGCTCGGCCTTTCGGATCGGGCCGAGTTCCGGCGAGGCGACTGGGGGGCGGGGATCGAGGAGCGGTTCGACCTCGTCCTGTGCAATCCGCCTTATGTCGAAAGCGGCGCCGGCCTTCCCCGCGACGTCGCCGCGTGGGAGCCGCCCGAAGCTCTTTTCGCCGCGGCCGACGGCTTATCCGAATATCGCCGCCTCGCTCCCCAGATCCCGCGCCTGCTCGCGCCGGCCGGTCTGGCCTGCCTGGAGCTCGGGGCTGGGCAGCGCGACGCCGTGGCGGCTTTGTTCGAGCCGGCGCGGGCGTCCCTGTCGTCGCTCAAGGACCTCAAGGGGATCGAGCGCTGCCTGGTGCTGACATGCCGGTGACGAACGCCGCAGATCGGCCGCCTCACATGTCCACGGTCAGGCTCATCAGGAAGCGCCGGGGGAGGTTGTAGTAGAAGCCCTCGCCGGCGTTGTTGAATCCGTAGGCGTCGTTCACCGAGGCCAGCTGCGCGCGGAATGTCGCCGGCTTGCCGGACAGGTCGAAGCGGTAGCGGCCGCCGAGGGCCAGGGCGTATCGTGCCGGGATCACCAGGGTGTTCGCGGCGTTCGATACTCTCTCGGACGTGCTCTCGTAGGCGAGGTCGAGCGAAAGACCCTGCACCCACGGCAGGTTCCAGTTCACCGCGGCGGTGACGGTGCGGCCGACCGAGGCGACCGGCCGCGGCCCGATCAAGCCCAGATCCACGGCATCGCCGCTCACCTTCGCGTCGAGGAAGACCGCGCCGAGCACGACGTTGAGCCGCGGCGTGATCTGGCCGGCAAGCGATACCTCGACACCGCGGTTGCGCCTTTCGCCGAGCTCGCGGAAGACCCGCGCCGGATCGAGCGCGAAATAGGGCTTGCGCACGTCGAACACGCCCGCGACCAGGCGCAGCGCCGGGGTGATGGCGTAGCGGAAGCCGGCGTCCATCTGCTCGGTGATGATGGCGGGCGGCGCTTCGCCGCGATTGACGGCGATTTCCGGCGCGACCGGGCTTTCCTCCAGTCCCTTGCTGTAGCCGCCGTAGAAGACGAGGTCGCGGCTGGCGAGGATCGAAACGGTGCCGTTGAACAGCCAGGGGCTCGCCTTCGAAACCGGCAGGGCGCCGGACGGGCGGATCACCGCCTTTTCATAAAAAGTGCGCTGGATTCCGAGGCTGAGCTCGCCGACCTCCCGCCACCGTCCTTCGTAGCCGAGGCCTGCCGTCACCTGGCGCACTTCGTCCGTCGTCCGCGGACCGGGCGCCAGAGCCGGCTCGGGGGCGAGGATCGGCTCGTCGATCCGGCCGCGGCCGAAGTTGAAGCGCTGGCTGCCGCCATAGATGCGATCCTGCATTCGGCCGCGAGTCATCAGGTGGAAGAGGTGGAGGCGGTCTCCCTCGACCCATTGCCGGGTGAGGCGGAGCTCGCCCGAAGTGGAAGCGGATCGGCGCCCCTCCTCATAGATGACCTCGCGGTCCGCTTCGCCGTCCCGCGAGGTGTTCAGGAACAACGGATTGAAGCTGCGCAGGTTGTGCGCGGTGGAGCTGAAGGCGCCGCCGCGCAAGGTCCAGTCGCCGGAGCGCAAGGTGGTGAGGAGTCCGTAATTGACGCTGCGGGCCTCGTTCTGCGCCCATTCCGGGCCGAAATAACGCCGCCGCTTGATGCGCGGAGGGAGGTAGGCGCCCCCGGTGAAGATAATCGGCTGCGCCTCCCCGCCGCTGCTGTCCTGCATGCTCCAGAAGGGGATGATCTCGACATTTTCCACCGGCCGCCAGCGCGCGACGGCGGCGGCGGTGACGAGCCGCCGCTCGCCGCCATGGTAGATCTCCTCCTTCTCCACGCCCAGACCGGCGGCCAGGCCGAGCGTCTCGGTCACTGGAAGCTGGGCGTCGACCGCGATGCGGGGGCCTCCGAACGGGCCGATGCCGAGCACCGTGCTCGCGACGGCCTCCGATCCGGGCAGACGGAGCGAAAAGTCGGCCACGCCCGTCGGCGCGGGAAAGGGATAACCCTGTGCGGTCAGGCCCACCCGCACGTTGCTGCCGGAGATCAGCCGCTCGTTCAGCTCCGCCTGATAGTCGAAATACAGGCCGTTGATGCGGACGTTGCCGGCCTGCACGGGACTGAAGCCGCGGGCGCTGCCGGGGAAGTAGATGCCGACGCGTTCGTTGCCGACGCTGGTGCCGAACGCATCCTGGGCGGAAGCCACGGCGTTCTCGCCCGTGCGCTGCGCCAGGGCGGGCGACGCGGAGGCGAGAAGAATGGCGGTAACGCTGACGGACCGTAGCATGCCTGCTCCTTCATTTCGGTCCGTCTCCTCTGCCGCTCACCGCGAATCCGGAAAAGTGCCGTAGGTCGCACCCCGGAACCATGACCTTCGGCATATGGTCAGGCGCGTCGCTCTGTGGCAGCATTCCTCCCATGACCGGCCAGTTCACCTCACAGCTTCATCGGCTTTTCTGCATCGCGGCGATGACGGTGTGGCTTGCCTGGGGCTGGCCCGTCATTCGGGAGGTGACGACCGGCGCGACCATCCGCGGTTATCCCGTGTCGCCGCTCTGGCTCGTCCCTTTCGCGATCTTCGGAGTTGCGGTGCTGGGCGCGATGGCCCTGAAGCTGCGGCCGGGCCTTCTATGGACCTTGCTGTTCGTCCAGCTGGCCGCGGTCGTGGCGATGGCGATCATCCTTCCATGGGCGGGGATGTCGCAGTTCCTGGTCATCATCGCGTGGCAGGTTGCGATGGCGACCTCGCCCGCCAGGGCGCTGGGGTGGGTCACCTTTCAGACACTGGCGATCGTCGTCGCGCTGGCCCAGGCCCTGAATCCGGATTTCTGCTGGGTCATCGGCAAGTCCATCGCGCTGCAGCTCCTGCTCGTCTTCACGGCGAACGCGCTTCGGCGGGAGGCCGAAACGGCGCGGGCGCTGGCCCAGACGAACCGGGAGCTCAGGTCCGCGCAAGCCATCATCGCCAACAATGTCCGCGACGCGGAGCGCCTGCGCATTTCGCGCGAGCTTCACGATGCCTGGGGCCATGAGCTGACCGCGCTCGGGCTGCAGCTCGAGATCGCAAGCCACGTCGCCGACCCCGGCCGCGCCACCGATCATGTGATGAAGGCGAAAGGCCTGGCCCGCGACCTCCTCGGCAAGGTGCGAGACGTGGTCTCCACGCTGCGCGAGGCCGAACGCTGCGATCTGAAGGACGCGCTGGAGGCGCTTGCGCAAAGCGTCCCCGAACCGGCCATTCATGTGGACATCTCTCCGGGCGTCCGGGTCGGGCCCGACCAGGCCCATGCTCTCATGCGCTGCGCTCAGGAAGCGGTGACCAACGCCGTCAGGCACGCACAAGCCTCCAACCTGTGGCTTCAGGTGACCCCGGAGGGTGAAGGCGTGCGTCTCGTGGCGCGCGACGACGGCAGCGCGAGGCCCGCCGCCTCCACTCCCGGCGCCGGGCTTCTCGGGATGCGCGAGCGGGTGGAATGTCTCGGCGGCAAGCTCGCGGTGCGGACGGGAGCCGGTTTCGGCTTCACGGTCGATGCGTGGCTGCCTTCGAGCGCGCCGCGGACCGCATGATGGGACGCCCATGATCCGGGTGGTGCTCGTCGACGATCAGACGCTGGTCCGCCAGGGCGTGCGCGGTCTGCTCGAGCTGGTGCCCGACATAGAGGTGGTTGGAGAGGCCAGCGATGGCGAAGAGGCGCTGGAGAAGGTTCCGCGGCTGAAGCCCGACGTGCTCCTCCTCGACATCCGGATGCCCCGGCTGAACGGCATCGCCGTTCTCGAGGCCCTGAGCGAGGCGGATGCGCTGCCGCCCACATTGGTTCTGACCACCTTCGACGACGGCGACGCCGCGATCGCTGCGATCAAGGCGGGCGCCAAGGGCCTGATGCTCAAGGATGTCTCGCTGGAAGATCTGGCTCAGGCCATCCGGGCGCTCGCCGACAACCGGACGGCGTTCCAGCCGGCCATGACCGAAAGCCTGATGGCGGCGATCCGCCGCAGCCCTTCGGCTTCTTCCGACACCTACGTGGCCGAGGCGCTCACCGTACGGGAACGGGAGGTGCTGCACCTGATCTGCGCCGGCTACAGCAACAAGGAGATCGCCGATCTTCTGGCGCTGGCGGAGGGGACCGTGAAGAACCACGTTTCGAACCTCCTGCTGAAGCTCGACGCCCGCGACAGGACGCGGGCCGCGCTGAAGGCTTTGCAGCAGGGGCATCTGGGTTAAGCGCCGGAACAGGCTCCAGGAGCTAAGGCGCTAATCCAGGTCATCATATTTCCGCTTGGATTTCGCTTCGGTCATAGCTACATAGGGGCACAGGGACGGGGCTCTTCACAGCGAAGCATGCGTGAGGCCAGCCGTCGCCGACCCCCGATTGCTTAGTCGTCCATGGACGATCGCAGCGTGAGGTGGCGGAGGCCGCTTGCGGCCGCCTGCCCGGGAGTCGCGCAGGATAAAGCGGCCGGGAGGGGCCCGGTTGTCACGGTGGCGT
>DASVTN010000041.1:0-12390 GCA_036387555.1 Allosphingosinicella sp.
AGCTCCATCAGGAGCAGGCGCTTCGGGCCGTCAGGCTCGCCTCCCCCTTCAACCTTCCCGACAAATTCTACGATGCCTGGAAGTATCTGAGCCCGATCGGCTTCGACAGGAAACTCTCACGATGAAAAAGCTTCTGCTGGCCGGCCTTGCCGCCCTGTTCGCCTCCCAGGCCGCGCTTGCCCAGCTCAGCGTCGACGTCACCGACGAGAGCGGCGACGATCTCGTCATCGCAGTCCCGGTCATGCCGACGCCGCAGACGGAGGAAACGCCCGCCGGAAGCACGGAGGCGCTCGGCGCCCGGATCGCCGAGGTCGTCGCCGCCGACCTTCGCGGCAGCGGCCTGTTCCGACCCGTCGGCCCCGGCGGAATCCGGGCCGTCCCGTTCGCCGAGGTCAACGCGCCCGCTTATGCCGCGTGGAGCGGCGCCGGCGCCGCCGCGCTGGTCCAGGGCTTCGTCAGGGCCAATGCCGACGGGCAGATCACCGTCGGCTGCTATCTCTACGACGTCGCCCTCCAGACGGAGCTCACCCGCCAGGGCTATGTCGTCGCGCCGCGCGACTGGCGCCGGGCCGCGCACAAATGCGCCGACGCCATCTACTCGCGCCTCTCCGGCGAAAGCCCCTTCTTCGACAGCCGGATCGCGTACATCGCGGAGAGCGGGCCGAAGAACGCGCGGGTGAAGCGCCTCGCGATCATGGATTCCGACGGCGCCAACCACCGCTTTTTGACCAACGGCCAATCGACCGTCCTCACTCCGCGCTTCTCGCCGGACTATAAACAGATCGTCTATCTGAGCTACGTCGAGAAACGGCCGCGGATCTACATTTACGACATCGGCACCGGCCGCCAGCGGATCGTCACCGAAAGCTCCAACCAGACCTTCGCGCCGCGCTTCTCGCCGGACGGCCGGTGGATCCTTTATGCCATGTCGGTCGGTGGCAATACCGACATCTACCGGGTGTCCGCGCAGGGCGGGCAGCCGGTCCGGCTCACCACTTCGCCCGGGATCGACGTCGGCGGCTCCTATTCGCCCGACGGCCGTCGCATCGTTTTCGAAAGCGACCGCTCGGGCCGGCAGCAGCTCTACGTGATGGACGCCGACGGCTCCAGCCAGCGCCGGATCAGCTTCGGCGGAGGGGGCTATGCGACTCCGGAATGGAGCCCGCGCGGCGACCTCATCGCCTTCACCCGCATCGCCGGCAATTTCCGGGTCGGCGTGATGAGCCCGGACGGGTCGGGCGAGCGCCTCCTGACGGACAGCTGGCAGGACGAGGCGCCGAGCTGGTCGCCCAATGGCCGGGTCCTCCAGTTCTTCCGCACCACCCAGGGCCGGGGCGGCAAGTCGAGCGTCTGGCAGGTCGACCTCACCGGGCGCAACGAGCGCCGGATCCCCACTCCGCTGGACGGCTCCGATCCCGCCTGGGGCCCTATTCTGCCGTGATGTACCCGAAAGGAGAGAGCGTATGAGAAACACCCCCTGGAAGGTCGCGGCGATCGCCGCGGCGCTGGCGCTGACCGCCGGCTGCGGGAAAAAGGCGCCCAAGGATCTACCGCCGCCGCCCGGTGACAGCGCCGACGCCGGAACCGCGACCGGAGTGGAGGACGGCTCCACGGGCGACACGGCCGGGGTCGGCCCGGGCTCCCGCGAGGATTTCATACGGACGGTCGGCCTCGAAGGGGACCGAATCTTCTTCGACACCGACCAATATGATCTGGACGACCGCGACCGGGCGACGCTCGATGCGCAGGCGCAATGGCTCAACCGCTACACCAACGTGCGGGTCACGATCGAGGGCCATGCCGACGAGCGCGGCACCCGCGACTACAATCTCGCCCTCGGCGACCGCCGCGCCAACGCCGCCAAGAACCATCTCGCCGCCCGCGGCGTCGCCCTCCAACGGATGACGGTGATCAGCTACGGCAAGGAGCGGCCGGAGGCATTGGGCTCGGATGAAAGCGCCTGGGCCCAGAACCGGAGAGCGGTGACGGTGTTGCCGCAATAGGATTTGCCTCCCCATCCAAGATGGGGAGGGGGACCCCGCGGAGCGGGGTGGAGGGGTAATTGGCGCAGGTCTGTTCCAGTTACCCCTCCACCACCCTCCGGGTGGTCCCCCTCCCCATGCTGCGCATGGGGAGGCAATCATTCGTCCCCGTAGATCGCGACCCGGGTCCCTTCCGCCGAAGCGATCCCGCGATACATTCCCGGCGTGTTGAAGGCCCAGGCGCCGTCCCCTTCGGGCGTGACCAGGATCACTCCGCCGCTTCCGCCCAGCGAGCCCACTTCGGCGATCACCTTGTCGGCGGCGACGGAGGCGCTCTCGCCGAGCATCCGGATCCGGGCGCAGATTTCGTGGGCGACGGCGGCGCGGATGAAATATTCGCCCGCGCCGGTGGCGGAGACCGCTCCCGAGCGGTCGTCGGCATAGGTGCCGGATCCGATCAGCGGCGTGTCGCCGATCCGGCCCCAGCGCTTGCCGGTGAGGCCGCCGGTCGAGGTGGCGGCGGCGACGTGGCCATGAGCGTCGACCGCGACCGCGCCGACGGTGCCGTATTTCAGCTCCTCGTCGAAATAATGATCGCCTTCGGCGCGCATCGCGTCGAGCTGGCGCCGCCTCTCTTCGGTGGCGAACCATTCCGGCCCGACCTGCTCCAGCCCCTGTTCCCGGGAGAATTGATCGGCCCCCTCGCGGCTGAGGAAGACATGGGGGCTGTGCTCCATGACCGCCCGGGCGAGGCTGACCGGGTTCCTGGTCCCGGTGACTCCGGTGACGGCGCCGGCATTGCGGGTGCGGCCGTCCATCAGCGCCGCGTCGAGCTCGTTCGTGCCCTGATAGGTGAAGACGGCGCCGCGGCCGGCGTTGAAATGGGGATCGTCCTCCAGGACGCGGGCGGCGCGCTCCACCGCGTCGACCGCGGCCCCGCGCTCGGCCAGGATCGCGCCGCCCGCGGCCAGCGCCCGCTCGAGCGCGGCGCGAATCTGCAGGTCCTGCTCGGGAGTCGACCGTGCCCGTTCGATTATGCCGGAGCCGCCGTGGACGACGAGCTTCCAGGGAATTTCGTCGGTCATGGGTGTCGGCTCCGTTCGGGGGGACGTTCGTAAGCGTGCCCTATCCGCCGGAGGAAAGGGGGGCAAGGTTCGGGGGCCCACCGGCGCCTCTCCCGTTCTTACGGGAGAGGAGGGGCCCAAGCCGAAGGCTTGGGAGGTGAGGGTCTTGCCGGATCCGGAGTACAGACCCTCACCTCCCACCGCTTCGCGGCGGGCCCCTCCTCTCCCGCGAAAGCGGAGAGGGGCTTAGCACCGATTCCGCTTGCGAAACGAACCTCATATAATTATGATATCATCATTACAGGAGGGAATGATGACCACCACCAACGGCGTTTCCAATCTCAACGCGCTCAGCCTGTCGCGGGAGCGGCCGGCCAGGACCTACAGCGGCTACGCCGTGCTGCTCGTCCTGATCGCGGCCTTCCTGGTCGCTCTGGCAGGGCTGGCGCTCGCCGCCGCCGGGACCGAAGCGATCGGCCTTCCGCTGCTCGCCGCCGGCATCATCGGCTGCCTCGTCGCCGCTTCGGGCTTCTATCTGCTCCAGCCCAACCAGGCCGCGGCGCTGCTTCTGTTCGGCGATTATCGGGGGAGCGACCGCAACGCCGGTCTGCGCTGGCGCTGGCCGTGGCTGACCCGGACGAAGATCTCGACTCGGGTCCATAACGTCACCTCGGAGCGGCTGAAGGTGAACGATCTTCGCGGCAACCCGATCGAGATCGCCACCAACGTCGTCTGGCGGGTCACCGACACCGCCCAGGCGCTGTTCGACGTCGACGACTACACCAAATTCGTCTTCGTCCAGATCGAGAGCGCCGTCCGCGCCATCGCCGCCAAATATCCCTATGACGACATCGAGCATCAGGAGACGACCCTGCGCGGCCATGCCGAGGTGGTCAGCCGCGAGCTCAAGGAGGAGCTGCAGGAGAGGGTCGGGGTGGCGGGGATCACCATCGACGAATGCCGCCTCACCCATCTCGCCTACGCTCCGGAGATCGCCCAGTCGATGCTTCGCCGCCAGCAGGCCGAAGCGGTGATCGCCGCCCGGCAGAAGATCGTCATCGGCGCCGTCTCGATGGTCGAAAGCGCGCTTCAGCTGCTCTCGGAGAAAAACGTCGTCGAGCTGGACGACGAGCGCCGGGCGGCGATGGTGTCGAACCTGATGGTCGTGCTCTGCTCGGAACGCGACACCCAGCCGATCGTCAATACCGGCACCCTCTACCAATAGGCGTTCGCGAATGCCGCCGCCCCCGAAGAAGGCGTTCCCGCTGCGCATCGAGCCGGCCCTGTGGGCCGCGCTCGAACGCGCGGCGGCGACCGACCTGAGGAGCGTCAACGCGCAGATCGAGTGCCTCCTGCGCGAGGCGCTGCAGCGGCGGGGCGTGAAGCTGGAGCCGCCCGAGAAGCGGCCGCGCGGCCGCCCGCCCGCCGAGGGCAAGAAGTGATTTAGCCCGTCGACGGCGTCGACACCTGGGCCGATGGGGACATCAACGGGGACTCGGTCGCCGATTTCGAAATCCGCTTCGACGGCGCCGTGCCTCTGACCGGCGCGGACTTCATCCTCTAGCCGCATTCCCAGCGAGGCCGCCGCCCGCGCGGCGGCCCCGTCCGGGCCGGCGGATTTTCCCGGTGGAACGGGAACGGCCGGCGGTTGGAAAATGCTCCACAGCTAATTGGACCGTTTCCGATCTAAACCCCCGAGAAGGAAGGATTTCGTTAAGCTTGGAGAGTAACCCTCGGGCCGGGCGCCGTGTTCTGCGGCGCGCTATCGAGGGGGCGTCACCATGGCAATCATCCAGGGCACGATGGTCAGCGAAAACCTCGTCGGCACCAGTTCCGACGATGAGATTTATGGTCTGGACGGATACGATCACCTCTACGGCGGCGGCGGCAACGACCTTCTCGCCGGCGGGCTCGGCGACGATCTGCTGGACGGCGAGGCGGGCGCCGACGTCATGGACGGCGGCGACGGCAACGACACTTATTATGTCGACGACGCCGGCGACACAATCATCGAGGCCCAGGCCGACGGCGACACCGACATCGTCCACGTC
Source organism: Allosphingosinicella sp. (assembly GCA_036387555.1). Taxonomy (GTDB): domain Bacteria; phylum Pseudomonadota; class Alphaproteobacteria; order Sphingomonadales; family Sphingomonadaceae; genus Allosphingosinicella. The sequence goes on from DASVTN010000041.1 coordinate 5,098, forward strand.
CTGGTCACCACCTTCGACGCGGGCAACGCCTGGGTGGAGCAGATATATTATTCGGGCACCGGCTCGGCCACGCTCTACGGCGGCGTCGGCAACAACTTCCTCAGCTCCAGCACCGGGGCCGACTGGCTCGACGGCCAGGGCGGCAACGACTGGATCTTCGGCGGCGCCGGCGACGATCATCTCGAAGGCGGCGCGGGCAATGACGATCTCGACGGCTGGTTCGGCAACGATACCATGGTCGGCGGCACCGGCGACGACATCTTCCACGTCGATTCGAGCAGCGATGTGGTCGTCGAATATGCCAACGAAGGCATCGACACCGTCAAGATCAGGAAGTCGAGCTACACGCTGCTCGCCAATTTCGAGAATGCGGACCTGCGTTTCTACTCGGGATCGATGTCGGTCACCGGCAATTCGGCCAACAACCTCTTCCTCATGGGAATCGGCGCCCAATCGGTGAGCGGCGGCGCCGGGATCGACACCATTTCCTACGCCTTCACCGGGCAGGTGAGCATCGATCTTTGGACCTGGGACTTCGGCGGCGAGGCGGCCGACGACTGGATCTCCGGCTTCGAAAACCTCACCGGCAGCCCCTATGACGACGTGCTGCGGGCGCTCCACACCGGCAGCGTCATCGACGGCGGCTACGGCGCCGACGTCATGGACGGCCGCGGCGGCCACGACATCTATTATGTCGACAATGCCGGCGACACGGTCATCGAAGGGGCCGGCGGAGGCACGGACGAGGTGCGGATCCGGTATCTCACCAGCTACACGCTTCCGGCCTATGTCGAGAAGCTGACCAACTTCACCAATTTCGTCTTCACCGGCACCGGCAATTCCCTCTCCAACGAGATCAACGGCGGCACCAACGTCGACTACCTCCACGGCGGGGACGGCCACGACACGCTGAACGGCGGCGACGGCGACGACGAGCTTCACGGCGACGGCGAACACGACATCCTCCACGGCGGCGCCGGTTCCGACCTCATGTACGGGGGCGAAGGCAACGACGTCTTCCACGTCGAATATGAGGGCGACACCGTCGTCGAGCTGGGGGGCGAGGGCACCGACCACGTCTACACCAGCCTGACGAGCTACATGCTCAGCGACCATGTCGAGAACCTGACCTTCACCGGCGCCGGCGATCCAGTCCTCAACTTCACCGGAAGCAACGCGGGCAATATCCTCGTCGGCAGAGGCAATGACGACCTTCTGGACGGCCTTGGCGGCGCCGACGACCTGTACGGCGAAGGCGGCGACGATATCCTGCACGGCGGCGCCGGCGATGATCTGCTGATCGGCGGCTCCGGCGCGGACGTGCTCTGCGGCGGCGCCGGCGGCGATCTCTTCCGGTTCTCCGACGGGGATCTGGGCCTCGGCGCCGGCGCCGACGTGATCACCGATCTCATCAACTGGGTCGACAAGGTCGATCTGAGGGGGGTCGACGCCAACAGCTCGGCCGCGGGAGACCAGGCGTTCAGCTTCATCGGCACCGCCGCATTCTCGGGCACGGCGGGCGAGCTGCGCTACGGCTTCGACGGCACCGACACCTGGCTGCAGGGGGATGTCACCGGCGACGGGATCGCGGATTTCGAGATCGTGTTCGCGGGCAGCCTCACCCTGTTCGCGACGGACTTCTACCTCTAGCCGCACCCCTCCCCGCGAGCGCAGCTCGCGGGGAGGAGGCGCTCCTGCACTTCCACTCCGCGGCCTCGCCGCATTCACTCCATATCGGTGCGGCTTTCGCGAGACCTTTCAACCGCCTATATGGGGGGGATGAGCATCCGCCCGTGGCGCGACATCGCGCGCCGTCCGTCCCGCCAGATCATGGTCGGCTCCGTGCCCGTCGGCGGCGACGCGCCGGTGACGGTCCAGACCATGACCAATACGGCGACCTCGGACGCCCGCGCCACGATCGACCAGATCAGGCGCTGCGAGGAGGCCGGGGCGGACATCATTCGGGTTTCGTGTCCCGACGAGGACTCGACCCTAGCCCTTCGGCAGATCGTGCGGGCGGCCCGGGTGCCGATCGTCGCGGACATCCACTTCCACTACAAGCGGGCGCTCGAGGCCGCCGACGCCGGCGCCGCCTGCCTGCGCATCAATCCCGGCAACATCGGCTCGGCGGACCGGGTGCGGGAAGTGGTCAATGCCGCCAAGGCCAATGGCTGCGCCATCCGGATCGGCGTCAACGCCGGAAGCCTCGAGCGGGACCTGCTCGAAAAATATGGCGAGCCGTGCCCCGAGGCGCTGGTCGAAAGCGCGCTCGATCACATCCGGCTGCTCGAGGACCATGATTTCCGCGAATATAAGGTGGCTGTGAAGGCGTCGGACGTCTTTCTCGCCGTCGCCGCCTACCAGCAGCTCGCCGACGCCGTCGACTGTCCGCTGCATCTTGGGATCACCGAAGCCGGCGGGCTTCGCGGCGGAACCGTGAAGAGCGCGATCGGGATCGGCTCACTGCTATGGTTCGGAATCGGCGACACGATCCGGGTCTCGCTGTCGGCGGAGCCCGAGGAGGAGGTCCGCGCCGGCTTCGAGATCCTGAAGGCTCTGGGCATCCGCAACCGCGGAGTACGGGTCGTCTCCTGCCCGAGCTGCGCGCGCCAGGGCTTCGACGTCATCCGGACCGTTCAGACTTTGGAAGAGCGGCTGTCGCATATAAGGACGCCGATGTCCCTTTCCGTCCTCGGCTGCGTCGTCAACGGGCCCGGCGAGGCGCGTGAGACGGATATCGGAATAACCGGCGGCGGCAACGGCAAGCACATGGTCTATCTGGCAGGAGTCACCGACCACCATGTCCGCGACGAGGGGATGGTCGATCACATCGTCCGGCTGGTCGAGGCCAAGGCGGCCGAGATCGAAGCGGCGATGATCGACGCGCCGATTTCGGACGCGGCGGAATAGATCGGCGAGTGATATGAGCGGAGACAGGCTGGCCCTCATCCTGGCCAAGCAGAAGCAGGCCCACGAGCAGCGGACAGCCGCTTTGGAAGAGAAGCGCCGCCGGGAGCTGGAGAAGGAAAGCCGCGTGCAAAAGCTTCTGGAGGCGTGGAGCGACAGCCAAACCACTTTGAGAGCCGTCGTCGCAGAGCTGAACCAGGCGATGCAGGCGAACGGCGTATCGCTGAGACATCGGGAAGAAACATCCCTCGCCGGGCTTCGCCGTTCCGCGGAAATCAGTTATGACCAGCCCCAGGAATATGTCTCCATGGGGCTGTCTCTGCGTCTGTACCTGAGCTCGCAGGGCGTGTTGACGGTGGCCATCGTCGGCATGGGGCGGCCCATCAAGAACGAAAAGATAAAGCTCGCCGATTTCGTGGAGGAAGTGCAGCGTGCCTGGCTGCTGGACTTCCTGGAAGCCACTGCCGATGCGGAGGCCGGAGAGAGATGAGCGCCCATTGCTGCCACGAAAAGGGCCACGAGCTCGAGCGGATCGCGCTCCACAAGGACATCCGCCGAGTCCTGGTCGTCGTGATGATGCTGAACCTGATGATGTTCGTCCTGGAGTTCGGCGCCGGAATCATCGCCGATTCGGCCGCCCTGATGGCCGATTCGGTCGATATGCTCGGTGATGGGCTGGTCTACGGGATCAGCCTCTATGCGCTCAACCGGAGCCTCAAGTGGCGGGCCGGTATGGCGCTCGCGAAGGCCGGCTTCATCCTTGCTCTCGGCTTGGGCGTGGTCGTTCAGATCGTCATCAAGATGGTCTGGGGCCACCCGCCAGAATCCGGGATCATGCTGATGTTCGGCGGAATGGCGCTGGTCGTGAACCTGAGCTGCGTCGGCCTGCTCTGGCCCTATCGCCGGCACGACGTGAACCTGTCGAGCACGTTCGAATGCTCGCGCAACGACGTCTTCGCCAATATCGGAGTCCTGGCGGCGGCGGTGCTCGTGTCCTTCACTCACTCGCCCTGGCCGGACATCGCCATCGCCGCGGTGATCGCCTTCCTGTTCTTCCGCTCCTCGCTGAAGGTGACCCGCGACGCCTGGCCGCAATTCCGGGCGGCCGCCCCGCACCCGGCGGAGTAGGCCACTTGGCCTCCCTGTCCGCGAAGCGGATGGGGAGGGGGACCATGCGAAGCATGGTGGAGGGGTGGAAGGCGAGGCTCCAGGCGGTTCTCGACCGATCCTCCGATTCCACGGCAGTTACCCCTCCACCACCCTTCGGGTGGTCCCCCTCCCCACCGCTTCGCGGCAGGGAGGCAAAGCCCTTAGGCCTTCCTTCCGGGCCGGTGCGCGGCAAGGCGATCAAGCTCGACCGGTGTCGGTGGACGGCAAGGAGGTGCGCAACATCGACACCGCCATCGCCCAAGGGCTGGACCAGCCCCTGCTCGGCCAGGCGTATCTCTCCCGGATCTCGTCGGTGGAGATGAGCAAGGACCGGATGCGCCTCCAGTAGCGCCGCCGCCCGCCGCCCGCTATCGGGCGGCCCATGACCGCGCCCAAGCTTCATCCCAGACCGATAATCCCCTTCGCCGTGGCGACCGCCGGGATAGCGCTCTTTTCCGTCATGGATGCGCTGATGAAGAGCCTGTCGCTCGCCATGGGCACTTACAACGCCCTGCTTTGGCGGACCCTCGCGGGCGCGATAATCGGCGGGGCGGTGTTCTTCCTGCTTCGCTCGCCCCGCCCCGGCCGGGCGGCCTTTCGCGTCCATCTCATCCGCGGCACGCTGGGAAGCATCATGGCGCTGACCTTCTTCTGGGGCCTGGCGCGCGTGCCGATGGCGCAGGCCATCGCCCTTGCCTTCGTCGCGCCCCTGATCGCGCTCTATCTCGCCGCGGTGATGCTCAAGGAGCGGATCGAGCGGGCGGCGATCCTCGCCTCCCTGCTCGGCTTCGTCGGAGTCGTCGTCATCCTCGCCGGCCAGGTCCAGGCGGAGATGGGGCGCGAGGCCCTGCTCGGGTCCATCTCGATCCTCGCCTCGGCGGGCCTCTACGCCTGGAACATCATCCTGATGCGCCAGCAGGCTCAGCTCGCCGGGCCGGTCGAGATCGCCTTCTTCGTGGCTCTGATCATGGCCGGCTGCTTCGCGCTCGCGGCTCCCTTCCTGGCCGAGCCGCCGCCGCTCGATCAGCTTCCGGCCATCCTGGGAGCGGCGCTTCTCGCCTTCGGCTCGCTTCTGCTCCTCTCCTGGGCCTACGCCCGAGCGGAGGCGCAGCGGCTTGCGCCGGTGGAATATACAGGCTTCGTCTGGGCCGTGATCCTCGGCTTCCTCATCTTCGGCGAGCCGGTGCAGCCGCTCACCCTGGTCGGCGCGGCGATGATCGTCGGCGCCTGCTGGGCCGCCACGCGGCCACACAACGGGCCGATGCCGGCAGTCGAGGCGGGCGCCTGATGGCCTGGTTTCTCCTCATCCTCGGCGGCCTGTTCGAGGTCGGCTTCACCACCTGCCTCCGCTTCGTCGACGGCTTCCGCAACCTGCCCTGGACCTTCGGCTTCCTGGCCTCGGTGACCATGTCGATGGGCCTGCTGGAGCGCGCCGCCCGCGACATCCCGATGGGCACCGCCTACGCCATCTGGGGCGGGATCGGAGCGGCGGGGACGGTGCTGGTGGGAATCCTCTGGTTCGGCGAGCCGGTGAACTCGGTCCGGATCCTGCTCCTGCTGGCGCTGATCGCCTGCATCGTCGGGCTGAGGTTGACGGCGGCGTAGACGGGTCAGATCCGCGGCAGGGACTGATCGCTCGCGCCCCAGCCGCGCTGCCTGCGCGCCCGCTGCTTCGCTTGCGCGATATCCGCGAAGGTCATCGCGACCGCGCTTCCGGCCTTCTCGAACTCGGTCCAGCTCACCGGCGTCGCCACCGGCGCGCCGTCCCGCGCCCGCAGCGACCAGGGCATGATCGCGGTCGCGGTGCGCTGGTTGCGAAGATAGTCGAGGAAGATCCGGCCGCGCCGCTCCTTCTTGGGCAAAGCGACCGTGAAGCGATCGGGGAGCAAGCGGGCGAGCGCCGCGCAAAAGCGGCTTGCGAAGCCCCGCACTTCATCCCAGCCGCCCTCGGGGCGGATCGGCACCACGACATGGGCGCCCTTGCCGCCGGTGAGCAGGGGCCAGCTCTCGAGGCCGATCGCCGCCAGGGACTGACGCACCTGCAAAGCCGCGTCGCGCACCTCGCCGAAGCCGACGCCCTCGCCCGGATCGAGGTCGATCGCGATCCGGTCCGGCCGCTCGACGTCGCCGATCCGGCAGCCCCAGGCATGGAATTCGATAGTCTTCGCCTCGACGCAGGCGATTATGCCCGCGACGTCGTCGACGTGGAGATAGGCTTCGGTCCGCCCGTTCTTCTGCTCGATCGGCGCCTGCCGGATCGGCGGCTGGAAAAAGCCCTCTCCGGTCGGCGGATGATCCCGGTTGCGCTGGAAGAAGCAGCGCTCTCCCGAGCACCGGTAAAGGTTCAGCGGCCGGCGTTCCAGGAACGGCAGCATCAAAGGCCCCACGGCGCGATAATAAGTGGTGAGCGCCTCGAACGGCGGCAGCTGGGGCCGAGGATAGACGGGTTCCGTGAACCGGCTCATGCCTCCGATATCGCGCGGCCGGGCGGGCGGTTCCTTACGGCCCACCCGTCATCCCGGCGAAAGCCGGGACCTCGTGACGAGAAGTCTCGGTGGCTCTCCCCGAGGTCCCGGCTTTCGCCGGGATGACGGTCAGCGCGTTCCCCGCCGAAGGTGCGGGGCGATTTCCGGGCTCTCCTCGATCGACGGCAGGAAGCGCGGCTCGATCCGTTTCCTCGACGCCTGCTCGTACGCATAGCCAAGCGAGAGGATCATCCCGTCCGACCATTTCGGCCCGATGAAGCTCAGGCCCACGGGCAGCCCCTTCACCCCGCCCATCGGGACCGTGAGGTGCGGATAGCCCGCCACCGCGGCGAACCCGCCGGCGCCTCCGCCCGGGTAGGAGTCGCCGTGGACGGCGTCGATCAGCCAGGCCGCCGCCACCGTCGGTCCCACCAAAGCGACGACATTGTTGTCCTTGAGCATCTTGTCGATGCCCTCGGCTCCGGCCAGGCGAAGGCTCGTCTCCCGCGCCTTCTTATACTCCGGATCGTCCAGGCCCCTGGTCTTCTCCGCCTCCTCGAACGTGTCCTGGCCGAACAGGGCCAGCTCGCGCGCCGACCCCTTGTTGAAGGCGATGATCTCGGCGAGGCTTCGGGTCCTGACGGCCGGCGGAGTGGTCGCGAGATAGGCGTTGAGATCGGCCTTGAGCTCGGTGAGCAGGACCTTGAACTCGCCCTGGCCCATTTCCGGCTTGCGCTCGAACTTCTCGATCTCGACGAGCACGGCGCCCCGG
>DASVTN010000042.1:0-26502 GCA_036387555.1 Allosphingosinicella sp.
TTCCTGCTCTACCGCAAGGCCGCCGGCGACCCCATCGCCTCGCTGCTTTCGCTGACCCTGCTGATCGGAGTCGTGGTCGGGGAGCCGGGGCGGTCGCTCTTCACCTTCTTCGGGCAGCAGGCCCTGTGGTCCAGGCTGGCCATGGTCGCGGGCATCGGCTTCGTGATCGTCATGTTCACCTTCCCGGCCGGGCGGCTCAGGCCGCGCTGGCCGCTGGCCGCGATCCTGCTCTATGCCCTGCTCGTCCTCTTGCCTCCCGCGAATACGGCTCTCGCCACCGTCCAGGGCATGGCTGCGGTGGCCATCGTCGTCGTCGCCGTGGTGCATCTCGGCCTTCGCTACCGGCGGCTTGCGCCAAGCGTCGAACGCCAGCAGCTGCGGTGGGCCTTCTTCGGCTTCGCCGCTTCGATCGGCTCGAGCATAATCTGGCTCGCGCTGCTGGTGGGCGCCTCCGCCGCGACCACCGAATCGTGGCGGATCTGGGCGCTGATCGGAGCCGAAATCGCCCAGCATATGTCGACGATCCTGATGATCACTGGAATCCTCGTCGCATTGCTCCGCTACCGCCTCTACGACGCGGAGACGGTGATCAGCCGGTCGACGGGCTATGCCGTCCTCACCCTGCTGCTCGGCGCGACCTTCGCGGCAAGCAGCAAGGGGATGGAATGGGCGTTCGAGACCGGCTTCGGCGGAGACGCGGGCGCGCTTGCCGGAGCGGGCGGCGCCGGCCTCGCGGTGGTCCTGATCACGCCGCTCCACAACCGGGTGCATCGCTGGGCGGAGCGCCGGTTCCAGAAGGCCCTGCTGCACCTGAAACGCCACCTGCCCGAATGCGTCGAGGACCTGCGCGAGACCGCGACGCTCGCGGAGCTGACGGACGAGGTGCTCGACCGGGTCGCCGCGGGGGTGCGCACGTCGAGGGCGGCGGTGCTGGTCGGCGACCGGGTCGCGGCGACTCGGGGCATCACGGAGCAGGAGGCTGCGGCGTGGCGGGACGGGAACAGGCTCGACGGCTCGACCGAGCGGGTCGCCTGCGATTATGGCGATCCGGTCTTCCCGGCGCGGGTGCCGCTTCGCGTCCGGCACGGAGCGCAGCTGGTCGGGTGGCTGCTGCTGGGCCCCCGGCCGGACGGGAGCTTCTACGGCAGGGACGAGCAGGAAGCGCTGGCCGAGATCGCCGATCCGGTCGCCCGGGCGGTTCAGATCGTCCTTCTGAGGGACTCGCGCGAAGGCGAGGCCCGGCGGCGGGGAGAGGAGCAGGAGAGGCGCCTTTCGGCGCTCGAGCGCCAGCTCGCGGCGGCGCTGCAGGCGCTTCCGGCCGGACGGAAAAGGCTCGCCAGCGGCACGAGCGGGTAGGCGGCTCTTCCGGTGCGGCGATCGCCCACCCCGGCAGCGGCCCAAGCCGGATCCGGGGGAGCTTCGTCATCCGGGGCGGAGCCTTCGTCGCAGTACGGCGTGACGCGGGTCCGTGCCTGGGTTAGTCTCGCGGTGAACTGCAGGGGGATGGCAAGCATGCGCGGTCTGGCGATTCTGGCGGGGGCGCTGCTCCTCGCTCCGGCGGTCGAGGCGAAGGAGGTCCGCCGCCTCGGCCCCGCCCAATCCCCGATCGCCGCCTCCACCGAGGTGCCGGCGGGGAGCCGGATCGTCTACATCAGCGGCTCGGTGCCCGACCCGATCGATCCATCCGCGCCCGCCGGCTCGGTCCAGCGCTACGGAGACACCGCCGCCCAGACCCGCTCCGTCCTGCGCAAGATCGAGGCCCAGCTCAAGCAGCACGACATGGGTCTCGGCGACATCGTCATGATGCGCGTGTTCCTGATCGCTCCGCCTGGGCAGGAGCGTATGGATTTCGCCGGGATGATGACGGCCTATCGCGAGTTCTTCGGGACGGCGGCGCAGCCCAGCAAGCCGGCGCGCTCGACGCTGCAGGCGTCCGGGCTGGTCGATCCGGGCTGGCTGGTCGAGATCGAGGCGACGGCCGCGCAGGCGAAGGGCAAGGCAAAATGATCCAGCCACCGCTCATCCCGAGTAGCGGCCGAGCGTGCTTCGATACGGCATTAAAGACTTCGCTCAATGCCTACTCAGCATGAGCGGAACGGGACTTACCGCTCATCCTGAGTAGCGGCTGAGCTTGGCGAAGACGCGTATCGAAGAACAAGCTCAGCCCCTACTCAGGATGAGCGGTGGGGAGAAAGGAAGGGGGGAATGAGCCTTACCAGAAGAGCCCTGCTCGAGCGGCTCGGCCTCGCGGGAGGGGCGGGAGCGGTCTATCTGGGAATGCAGGCGATGGGCCTGCTCAACGCGCCGCCCGCCGCCGCCAGGCCCTTCGAGCTTCCGCCCGCGCCGAGCGGCGGGCGCTCCGTCGTCATCCTGGGCGCCGGCATCGCCGGCCTGGTCGCGGCCTACGAGCTCCGGCGCTCGGGCTGGGACGTCACCGTGATCGAGGCCCGCGACCGGATCGGCGGACGGGTATGGACGGTGCGCGGCGGCGACCGGATCGAGCAGATGGGCCGCGCCGACCAGCTTTGCGGCTTCTCGAAGGGGCTCTACCTGAATGCCGGCGCCGCCCGAATTCCGGCCTCGCACCACGTCATCCTGGGCTACGCCAAGACGCTGGGAGTCCCGCTCGAGGTCATGGTCAACTCCAACCGGGCCGCGAAATGGGATTTCGGCGGGCGCATCGTCGACAACCGGCAGGCGGTGAACGACGTGCGCGGGCGGATCTCGGAATTGCTTTCCAAGGCCGTCAAGAAGGGCGCGCTCGACGAGGAGCTCGGCGCCGTCGACAAGAGCGTGATGCGCGGGTTCCTGGGCGCCTATGGCGGCCTTTCGCGCCCCGACGGCGAATATAGAGGCGACGGCCGCTCCGGCTATTCCGTTCTCCCGGGCGCTTACGGGCAGGCGGGCGCGACGGTGCCGCCGATGAAGCTGGAGGACATTTTGAACGAACGCGGCTGGATCCTGCCCTTGCTGTTCGAGGAGATATTCGACCAGCAGGCGCCGATGTTCCAGCCGGTCGGCGGAATGGACCGGATCGCCCATGCGCTTTACGAGCAGGTGAGGCCCGCGGTCAGGCTGCGGACCGAGGTGACGGCGATCCGCCGCGTCGGCGATCGGGTCCGGATCGAGCATGGCCGGGGCGGCAGGACGGAGGCCGAGTATTGCATCTGCACCCTGCCGGTGAACCTGCTCGCGCGCATCCCCAACGATTTCTCGGCGGCCAAGCAATCGGCGATGAAAGACATCGCTTATGTGCCCGCGGTGAAGGTCGCCTTCGAATCCCGCCGCTTCTGGGAGGAGGAGGGCGTCTATGGCGGGGTCGGCTGGACCGACGCCATGTCCGAGAACGTGCTCTACCCCTCGGGCGGCTGGCACGGGGACAAAGGCGTGCTGGTCGCCGCTTATGTCGCGGGCTGGACCGGGGAGGATCATCCGGCGAAGTTCACCGCCCTCGGCCACGAGGAGCGCTTCAGGATCAGCCGCGAGGTGATCGGCCGCATGCACCCCGGAAAGGCGGGCGAGCTGAAACGGCCGGTCACCGTCTCCTGGGGCCTGACGCGCTGGTCGGAAGGGGTGGGGCCGGGCGACGAGGCCTGGTTCCAATCGCCTCGGCCGGCGCAATACTCGGAGCTTTACCGGCCGGAAGGTCCCATCTTCTTCGCCGGAGAGCATCTGAGCTACCTGCAGTTCTGGCAGGAAGGGGCGGCGCTTTCGTCGCACTCGGCCATGGAGGCGCTGCAGGCGCTGGCGACCGAACGCGGCCTGGCGGCGAGAGCGCCGGCGGCCTGATCGAGGAAGGGGAGTTTTGATGCGAAAGACCGCTTTGTTGACGATGGCGCTGGCGATTGCGGTTCCCGCCGCCGCCTTCGCCCAGGCCCGGGCCGCGGCGGACGCCGCCGCCGCGGTTGCGGCGCCCGGGCGTCCGAAGGCTTCGACCGACCTGGACGAAGTGCGCAAACCGGCCGAGCTGCTCCGGTTCATGGGGCTGAAGAAGGGCGACCGGGTCCTCGATTACTTCGCCGGCACCGGTTATTATTCCGACCTCGCGGCCCGCGCGGTGGGGCCCAGGGGGCATGTCGTCGGCTGGAATCCGGCCGGCTTCGCCCGCAACGAGCGGGTCGTCGCCGCCCTCAAGGACGTCAAGGCCCGCAATCCCAACGCGGCCTTCTACTCGAGCCCGGTCACGGCGATCGCCCTGGCCCCGAACAGCTTCGACTTCGCGCTCCTCCACCTCGTCTATCACGACGCTTATTGGGAAAGCGCCCAGTTCGGACTCCCGAGGATCGATCCCGCGACCGTCGTCAGGGCGATCTGGGATTCGATGAAGCCGGGCGGCACCGTGGCGGTGATCGATCATGTCGCGGCGCCCGGCGGCGACACGCGCGCGGTGGTGGAGAAGCTTCACCGGATCGATCCCGCGGTGGTGAGGGCCGATTTCGAGCGGGCCGGCTTCGTCCTGGAGGCGCAGTCGGACATGCTCCGGGTGCGCCAGGACGATCATTCGAAGAACGTCTTCGATCCCGCGATCCGGGGCCGGACGGACCGTTTCGTCTACCGGTTCAGGAAGCCGGCGCGGTAGCCGCTGTCTCCCCATCCGCAGAGCGGATGGGGAGGACAAGCTCGACCAACGCGCCCGATTTTTCGACGAACGGTACTTGCGCCCTGCTACATTTGTGGCATGCTACAGGTGTAGCAGGAGAGTCCGAGTCGTGATGATTGCAAGCCTGCCGCGCCGCGAGCGCGAGATATTCGAGATATTGTGCAGCGCCGGCGAGGCGACCGCCGCCGACGTGCGCCGGGCGATGGCAGATGCGCCCAGCCATAGCGCGGTCAGGACGATGCTCGCCCGGCTGGAGGCGAAGGGGCTGGTGAGTCACCGCGCCGAGGAGCAGACCTACGTCTACCGGAGCGTGCCGCAGCCGGCGAAGGTTCGGGAGACCGCGCTTCGCCAGCTCGTCAAAACCTTTTTCGACGGGTCGGCGGCGAGCGCCGCGACGGCCCTGCTGGGCCTTTCCCAATCGCTGAAGCCCGAAGAGCTCGACGCGCTTCAACGCGCGATCGACGAGGCAAAGGAGCGCGACCAATGAGCTACGACTTCCTGATCGAGATGGGCTGGAAATCGGCGGCGATCGCCGGTGGAGCGCTGCTTCTGGCGGCGATGCTGAGGTCGCGGGCCGCCGCGGACCGGGGCGCCGTGCTCAAGGTGGCGGTGGCTCTGCTGCTCGCGCTTCCGGCCATCGCCCTGTTCGCGCCCTCGATCCAGATCGAGACTTCGGCGCCAGCGCCCGCCGCCGCGGCGCCCGCCGCCCTTCCGCTCGCCGGGGCCGAGACGGCGAGCGCGCCTGCCGCCACCGCGGCGGTGCCGCTCGCCCCATCGGCGGCGGCCGCCGGGGACTGGAACGATCCGAGCCTGCTCTTCTTCCTCCTTTACATGGGCGGAGCGGCGATGGTCGGCGGCAGGCTGCTGGCGGGTCTTTGGACCCTCCGGCGCTGGACCCGCGGCGCCCGCGAGGTCGAATCTCCCGAATGGCGCTCGGCCTTCGAGCGGGCCGGCGGCGAGGCTCTCGGGATCCGGCTTCTCGCCTGCGACGAAGCGGGCTCGCCGCTGAGCTGGGGGCTTCGCAGGCCCGTGATCCTGCTCGATCACGACACGTTGCGGGCGCCCGGGGAGGCCGACGCGATCCTCGCCCATGAGGTGGCGCATGTCGCGCGGAAAGACTGGCCGTCGCTGATCCTGTCCCGGCTCGCGGTCGCGCTCTTCTGGTTCAATCCTTTGGTTTGGAGGCTCGACCGCGAGGTCGCGCAGCAGGCCGAGGAGGCGGCCGACAGCGACGCCGCCGCGACCGTCGAGCCGGCGCGCTACGCCCAGACCCTGCTCGACTGGGCGCGCCTGAACGGCCGCTCCCCGCTGCCCGCCAACGCCATCGCCGCCGGCGAGCCGGGCCTGTCGCGGCGGGTGAAGGCGATCCTCGACGGCCGCGTTGCGCGCCGCTCCGGCTCCGCCTGGGCCGTGGCCGCGATGCTCGGCTGCGCCGCCTTCGCGGCCCCCGTCGCGGCGCTGGAGTTCGTTCCCGAGGCTCCCGAGGCTCCCGAAGCGCCCGAGGCCCGGCTGGCGCCGCTGGCCCGGCTCGCCGCCGCGCCGCTTGCTCCGCCGGCCCCCGGCGCCGCTCCGGCCCCCTTCGCGCCACCGGCGCCGCTGGAGGTCACGATCCTGGGCCCTGGCGCGATGCCGGCGGGCCTGCCCGTCGCGCTCGCCGCGATGCAGCCCGGGCCCGGCGCGAGGCCGCCCCGCGCTCCCCGTCCGCCCCGGCCTCCGTTCGCGGACGGAGCGCTGATCGAGGCCGAGGTCGAGCGCGCGGTCGCCGGCGCGATGCGCTCCGTCGACATCGCGGCGGAGGCGAGCCGGGCCGCCGGCGAGGCCGCGGCCGCCGTGGTGGCGGGAATGAAGCACGGCGCCGCGGGAATGGAAGCGGGCGCCAAAAGCATGGAAGCGGGCGCCGACCGGATGCGTTCGGAAGCCGCCAGGCTCAAGGGCAGCAAGGCCTATCGCGAAGACGTGATCCGCCGCAACGCCGAGCGCGGTGAGCACGTCACCCATGCGGACCTGCTCAAGGCCGCGGACGAAATGGCGAAGGGCGCCGAGGAAATGCGCGAAGGGGCCCGCGAGATGCGCGAAGCCGCCAAGGACATGCGGGAGGGACGGCGCGACTGACCTTGCCTCCCCATGCGCAGCATGGGGAGGGGGACCACCCGAAGGGTGGTGGAGGGGTGGCCGGGCACCGAAGCTGACGGTTCGCGAGTGAACCTGCCGACCCGGTTCCGGGTCACCCCTCCACCAGCTTCGCTGGTCCCCCTCCCCATCGCGTTGCGATGGGGAGGCAGGATCGCTAGCGTGGGGCGATGTACCCCCGCGTCCTCGCCGTCCTCCTCCTCGCCCTCTCCAGCAGCGCATCCGCCCGCGCCGCGCCGGTTTATGACACGATCCTGCGCGGCGGCACGATCTACGACGGCGGCGGCGGAGCGCCTTATACGGGCGACGTCGCCATCAAGGGCGGCCGCATCGCGGCCGTCTCCCCCCGGGTCGCGGGCCGCGGCAAGACCGAGGTGGACGCGCGCGACCTCGCCGTCGCTCCCGGGTTCATCAACATGCTGAGCTGGGCCGCCGAGCCGCTGATCCGCGACGGCCGGGCGCAGAGCGACATCCGCCAGGGCGTGACCCTCGAGGTGATGGGCGAGGGCTGGTCGATGGGCCCGTTCAGCCCCGCCCAGAAAGCGGAGGCGGAGGCCGAGCAGACGGTCACCCGCTACCCGATCAGCTGGACGACGCTCGGCGAGTTCCTCACTTTCCTCGAGAAGAAGGGCGTGAGCGTCAACGTCGCCTCGATGGTGGGCGCCTCGACGGTCAGGGTCCACGAGCTCGGCCGAAACGACGTCGATCCGACGCCCGAGCAGCTGGGGCGGATGCGGGCGCTGGTGCGCCGGGCGATGGACGAAGGCGCGATGGGGGTGGGGTCCTCGCTCATCTACGTCCCGGCGGTCTATGCCGAGACCGACGAGCTGGTCGCCCTCGCGAGCGAGGCCGGCCGCTGCGGCGGCATGTATGTCAGCCATATGCGAAGCGAGAGCAGCGGGCTCCTGCAGGCGATCGACGAGCTGGTCGAGATCAGCCGCCGTTCGGGCGCCCGCGCCGAAATCTACCACCTCAAGGCGGCCGGCCGATCCAACTGGCCGCTGATGGACCCGGCGCTCGCCAGGATCGAGGCGGCGCGGGCGGCGGGCCTTCCGGTCGGTGCGAACATGTACCTCTACGCGGCCTCCGGCACCGGCCTCGACTCGACTCTCCCCCTCTGGGTCCGCGAGGGCGGCCCTCAGGCCCTTCATGCGCGGCTCAAGGACCCCGCGGTCCGGGCGCGCGTCGTCGCCGAAATGCAGGGCGGCACGCGCGACTGGACGACGGTTCAGCCGGTCGGCTTCGCCAATCCCGCGCTGCGTATCCATGCCGGCAAGCGGATACCCGAGATCGCGGCGCTTCGCGGCAAGACCGCCGCCGAAACGGCGGTCGATCTGGTGGCGGAGGACGGCAGCCAGGTCACCGCCATCTTCCACTCCATGTCCGAGGACAATCTGCGCAAGGTGCTGGCGAGGCCCTGGGTGAGCTTCGGCTCCGATGCGGCGGCGGTGGCCGCGGAGCCCCCTTTCACCGACAGGGAGGTCCACCCCCGCACCTACGGCAATTTCGCGCGGCTCCTCGGCCGCTACGTCCGCGACGAGAAGGCGCTGAGCCTCGCCGAGGCGGTGCGCCGCCTGACCTCGCTTCCGGCGGGCAACCTCCGGATCGAGGACCGGGGCCGGCTTCGGGCCGGGTTCCACGCGGACGTCGCCGTCTTCGACCCGGCGCGGATCGCCGACCGAGCGACCTACGAGCGTCCGCACCAATATGCCGTCGGCATGCGCCACGTCTTCGTCAACGGAGTGGCGGTCTTGAAGGACGGCGAGCATACCGGCGCCAGGCCGGGGCGGTTCGTGCGCGGACCGGGATGGGGGAAATGCAAATGACGAGCTCGAGCACCTTCATTCCTCCCCGAGCTTGTCTCGGGGAGGGGGACCGCGACGCGAAGCGGCGTGGTGGAGGGGAGATCCCGGCGCCGCATTCCCCCTCCACCAGGCTTCGCCTGGTCCCCCTCCCCGAGCGAGCTCGGGGAGGAATTATGGCAGGGGCACTCGCCCTTCTTCTCGCCGCCTGTGCGACGACGCCTCAAGCGCAATCCTACGACACCGTCATCCGAGGCGGCACCATCTACGACGGGAGCGGCGGAGCGCCCCACAAGGGCGATGTCGGCCTCCTCGGGGACCGGATCGCCTATGTCGGCCCCAGCCTCGACGGCCCCGCCCGGACCGAGATCGACGCCACTGGGCTCGCCGTCGCGCCCGGCTTCATCAACATGCTGAGCTGGGCCGGCGAGACCCTGATCGCGGATCCGAAGGGCCAGAGCGACATCCGTCAGGGCGTGACCCTGGAAGTGATGGGCGAAGGCGAATCCATGGGTCCGCTGTCGCCGGAGATGAAGCGGCTCGAGGCGTCGCGGCAGGGCGACATCCGCTATCCTATCGAATGGACCAGCCTCGGCGGCTACCTCGCCCAGATGGAGAAGAAGGGCGTCTCGCCCAACATCGCCAGCTTCGTCGGGGCGACGACGGTGCGCGTGCACGAGCTCGGCGAGGCCGACGTCGATCCGACGCCGGCGCAGCTGGATCGGATGCGCGCCCTTGTGCGCGAGGCGATGGACGAGGGGGCGATGGGCGTCGGCTCCTCGCTCATCTACGCGCCCGCCTTCTTCGCCGAGACTCCGGAGCTGGTCGCTCTGGCGGCCGAAGCCGGCAAGTGCGGCGGCATGTATATCAGCCACATACGCGACGAAGGTCCCAGGCTGCTCGAAGCGATCGACGAGCTGGTGACCATCTCCGAGCAATCCGGCGCGCCCGCCGAAATCTACCATTTCAAGCAATCCGGTCGCCCGAACTGGCGCAAGATCGACGCCGCCATCGCTCGGGTGGAGGCGGCGCGCGCGCGCGGCCTCAGGATCACCGCCGACATGTACACCTATCCGGCGAGCTCGACCGGCCTCGACGCCTCGATGCCGCTGTGGGTCCAGGAGGGCGGTATCGAAGCCTGGGTGAGACGGCTCAAGGATCCGGCGCAGCGCGCGCGGGTGCTTGCCGAGATGCGCAGCGGCGAATCGGAGGACAGCGCTCTGGTGGTGAAGGAGCCGTCGAAGGTGCTCCTCCTCGGCTTCAAGAATCCGGCGCTCAAGCCGCTCACCGGAAGGACCCTCGAGGAGGTGGCGCGGGAGCGCGGCAAGACCGCCGAGGAGACGGCCGCCGACCTCGTCGTCGAGGACAACAGCCGGATCCAGGTCGCCTATTTCTCGATGAGCGAGGACAATGTCCGCCGCGAGGTCGCGATCCCCTGGATGAGCTTCGGCTCCGACGCCTCGGCGCAGGCGCCCGAGGGCGTGTTCCTCAAATCCTCCACCCATCCGCGCGCCTACGGCAATTTCGCCCGAGTGCTCGGCAAATATGCGCGGGACGAGAAGGTGGTGACGCTGCAGGACGCGATCCGGCGGATGACCTCCTATCCGGCCGGCAATCTCGGCATCCGGGATCGCGGCGCTCTCAAGGCCGGCCATTTCGCCGACCTGGCGATCTTCGATCCCGCCACGATCCGCGACAACGCGACCTTCCCCAAGCCGCAGCAATACGCCACCGGCATGCGCCACGTCTTCGTCAACGGAGTGCAGGTGCTGAAGGACGGGGAGCATACGGGGGCGACTCCGGGACGGTTCGTGAAGGGGCCGGGCGCCGGGAAATGTCTGGCGCGGTAGGGCCGGACCTGGAGGACGTCGTCCCGGCGAAGGCCGGGATCCATGAACACGGGAGGTGGGGATCGGAGCGATGCGGCCGCGTCTTTATCGCGCACATCGGCGCTCATGGATCCGGCCTTCGCCGGGATGACGCGCGAGACAGGCTGAAGGAGTGTATCGGATGCGCAAGATCATGGGAGCCTGTTTCCTATCGCTCGACGGAGTGATGCAGGCCCCGGGTGGGCCGGAAGAGGACCCGAGCGGCGGTTTCGAGCTGGGGGGCTGGCTTGCCCCCTTCTTCGACGAAGCCGTCGGCGACCGGATCGACAAGCTGTTCACGCCGCCGTTCGACCTGCTGCTCGGCCGGCGCACCTACGACATCTTCGCCGCTTTCTGGCCCTACAATGCGAGCGAGCCGGACGGGATCGGGCAGCTTTTCGACCGCGCTTCGAAATATGTCCTCACGCGGTCGGATCGGCCGCTCGACTGGCAGAACAGTCGCCGGGTCGAGAGTCTCGAGGCGCTCGCCATCCTGAAGCGCGGCGAAGGGCCGGATCTCGTCATCCAGGGCAGCGGAACGCTTTATCCGCAATTGCTGCGCGCAGGGCTCATCGATCGGCTGGTGCTCATGACCTTTCCCGTCGTCCTGGGCTCGGGCAAGCGCCTGTTCGGCGCGGGCACGGCGCCGGCGGCGATGAGGATGGTGGAGCATCGGATCACTCCGCGCGGCAACGTGATCGCGGCCTACGAGCCCGACGGGCCCGTCGAACCCGGAAGCTTCGCGACCGGCGAGCCCAGCACCGCCGAACTCGAGCGCCGGCGGAAGATCCGGGACGGCGGCTGGTGAGCCGCCGGCGAAGGATGGATGCCGAGCAATCGGCGGGCAACCGAACCGACGCCCGAAGGTTGGGCGATCGACATTCGGGAGCTGCCCAGTGAGAAACCTCGCCCTCTTCGCCCTGCTCCTCCTCGCCGCCTGCGCCTCGACTCCCGCGGAGCGAAGCGCCGCTCCGCGGATCGATCCCGTCCGGATGTCGAACATGGTACGCACCCTCGCCTCCGACGAATATGAGGGGCGGGCGCCCGGGACCGCCGGGGAGACGAAGACGATCGCCTACATCTCGGAGCAGTTCCGGCTCGCCGGGCTCGAGCCGGCGGGAGAGAATGGCGGCTGGACGCAGCGCGTGCCGCTCGTCCGCACGCAGCTCGCCAAAGGCGGCTCCGCGTCGGCGACCGTGGACGGGCGGACACTCCCGCTGAGGGTGCCGCAGGACATCTATCTGTCGACGGTCCGCGAGACCCGGCGGGCGCGGATCGAGGGCGCCCCGATGGTGTTCGTCGGCTACGGAGTCACCGCGCCGGAACGGCAGTGGGACGATTTCAAGGACGTCGACCTCAAGGGCAAGGTCGCGATCTTCCTCGTCAACGATCCCGATTTCGAGGCCCTCCCCGGCGATCCGGTGGCCGGGCGCTTCGGCGGGCAGGCGATGACCTATTACGGCCGCTGGACCTACAAGTTCGAGGAGGCGGCGCGGCGCGGCGCGATCGCGGCGCTCGTCGTCCATGAAACGGCCGGAGCGGGCTATGGCTGGAACACGGTGCAGGCGCCCGGCGGCGAGAATTACAACATCGTCCTCAAGCCGGGCGCGCAGCAGCCGGTGCTCCTGCAGGGCTGGATCCAGCGCGCCGTCGCCGAGGATCTGTTCCGCCGCTCCGGCCTCGACTTCCGAACGGTGAAGAGGCTGGCGCAGACCCGCGGGTTCTGGCCGGTGGAGCTTCGCACGCGGTTCTCGGCCGATTTCGCGGTGGAGGCGAGCCGGGTCGAGAGCCACAACGTGCTCGGCAAGATCAGCGGCTCAAAGCGGCCCGACGAGACGATCTGGTTCGCAAGCCACTGGGACGCCTATGGCGTCGGAGCGCCCGACGCGCGCGGGAAGACGGTGCGGCCGGGAGCGCTCGACAGCGCTTCGGGAATCGCCGGCGTCGCCGAGCTCGCCCGCGCCTTCAAGGCCGGGCCGAGGCCTGAGCGGAGCCTCGTCTTCGCCGCCTGGACGGCGGAGGAAAGGGGCCTGCTCGGCGCCGAGCATTATGCGAACAGCCCGCTCTTCCCGATGGAACAGGCGGTGGCGAACCTGACCCTGGACACCCTGCAGCCCAACGGCCTTTCCCGCGACGTCGTGCTGATCGGCAAGGGCCAGAGCGAGCTGGAGGACAGGATCGCGGCCGCCGCCGGACGGCAGGGGCGGACGATGACCGCCGACGCTCGGCCCGAGCGGGGCCTCTTCTACCGGGCCGACCATTTCTCCTTCGCCAGGCGCGGCGTTCCGGTGTTCCTGCTGATGGCGCTGGGCGGCGGAGTCGACCTCGTCCGGGGCGGCCGCGAGGCGGGGGACCGCTGGGTCACCGATTTCACCGCCAATTGCTACCACCAGACCTGCGACGAATGGCGGCCGGACCTCGACTTCAGCGGCGCCGCGCAGGACGTCGCCTTGTTCTACGACGTCGGGCGGGAGCTGGCTTTCGGACAGGACTGGCCGGGCTGGAAGGCGGGATCCGAGTTCCGCGCGATCCGCGAGCGGAGCGCGGCGGCGCGGCGGTAGTGATTGCTCCTCTCCCGCTTTCGCGGGAGAGGATTGGCCCGCCGCGAAGCGGTGGGAGGTGAGGGTCTGTACCGCGGAATCAGCAAGCCCCTCACCCCCCAAGCCTTCGGCTTGGGTCCCCCCTCTCCCGCGAAAGCGGGAGAGGAGAATGGCTCAGCGGCCCGAAGCCGAAGCCGGAACATCCTCCAGATAGCGCCCGCTGTTGGCGAACTCCGCCTTCACGGTGGATTGCGGCAGCCGGTCGTTGACGGGAGGCGGCGGCGCCTCGGTGGCGAGGGCCCTCCCGGCGGAATAGGCCGGCGCCGTGGGCATAGGGAAGCTCGCCAGATCGACCGGCGAGGGAAGGGCGGGGCGGGCGCCCTTGCCGAGATTGATCGGCAGCCGGGCCGCCATCACCGTCGCCGGAGAGGGCTCGCGGCCCCGATAGGCCTGGCTGAAGGCCGAGGCTCCGCCCCAGGCGCCGGGCAGGCGGTAGAAGATATGGTTCCCGATCACCGTCGCCTTGGGAAGGCGGAAGGCCCAGTCCGGAAGCACCTGATGGGTATGGTAGTTGGTGGCGAGGCCCACGGGCGCGAAGACATGGCCGGCAAGGGCCTCGGCGGCGAGCCGCCGGGCGCGGGCCCAGTCCGCGCCGAAGGGCATGCGCAGGAGCGAGCCGTCGCAGGTGAAGGTGAACTGGCAGCCGCCGCCGGCGCGCAGCGGGCCCTGGTAGACGACTCCGCACACGGTGCCCGGCCAGGCGGGGTGGCGGACCCGGTTGAGGACGACCTGAGCGACGGCGCGCTGGCCGTCCTCGCTCTCCGACCGGGCTTCGTAATAAATGGCTTCGGCGAGGCACTGGAGCGAGCGGAACTGGTCGCCCGCGCTCGAGGCCCGGAAGACGGTCGACGGCGCGCGCGGATTGACGTCCGTGGAGAAGGGGATGGACGCGTTGATGCGAAGGGCTTCGGCCGGCGCGACGTCGCGAAGAACCATCGGCTCGGGCTGAGGCGGCGGGACGACACGGACGGCGGCGGTGAGGGCGGCGGCCTCCACCGGAGCGTCCGCTGCCTTCAGTGGAACGCACGAGGCGGTGGCGAGGAGGGTCGCGGCGCAGGCCAGCTCCCGGCCGCGCCAGCGGAACGCCTCGGCCAAAGCCTTGAAATATATGGAATCCTGCAAAGCCAAAGTTTGTGTCCGTCGCCTGTTCGAATGCCCGCCTAGCTTCCGATAGCTAATAATGTTGCACCATTGCGCCCCCCCATTTCGTGCTGTCCCATAGCGGGACGGCGGAGCGGCGGCGGTTAAGCGGCTGGAGCCCTTCTTTTTCCAGGGAGCCTATTGGCGGGTGGGGACGTTTGACGAGCCTGATCCATGTGAAGCGGCGGTGTGTAAATGCGTAAGATGTTGGCGTGCGTTTCGCTGGCGGCCCTCCTGGCTTCCGGCTGCGATTTCATAAGCACGAGCGGCGGCGGCGGCGGCGAGAGCTCCGGCCCGGCGGTGCAGGTGGATCCGAAGGCGGTGACGGCCGCGGACCTGCAGGCGGCGGTCACAGATCCGAGGGTGAAGAAATTCTACGAGGCGCGCGGCTGGCAGGCCGTCTGGACCGGCGAGCGGGCCCAGGAGCTCAATGCGGCCTTCGAAGACGCGGCCCGGCACGCCATCGACGCCAAATCCTATGTCGAGAAAGCGACCAAGGGCGGCAGCGCGGCGGAGCGGGAGGCGGGGCTGACCCTCGCCGCGTTCGATTACGCCCAGGCGCTGGCCAGCGGAGCGGTCGATCCGCGCAAATTGTTCGAAGTCTATACCGTGCCCATGTCGAAGGTCGACGTGGCCGGCGGCCTTGGCAAGGTGGTGGAGCAGGGCGGAGTGCGCGAATGGCTCGCCGGCCTCGCCCCGCAGGACGCCGAATATAAGGCGCTCTCCGAGGCCTATCTCGCCTACCGGCAGAAGGCCGGCCGGGAGCAACGGGCGGCGGTGGCCCCGGGCGAGCAGATCAAGCCGGGCAAGAAGGATCCGCGCGTCGCGCAGATCCGCGAGGGGCTGAGGGCCAACGGCTACCTCGCCTCCCCGCCGTCGCCGGCGCCGGGCGGAGACGCCAAGGCCAAGGCCGGCGAGGCCAAGGCGGCCGCGCCCGCCGGCGGAGACGTCTATACGCCCGACATGGTCGCCGCCGTGAAGAAGGTACAGGCGGATTACGGGATCGAGGCGGACGGAGTGATCGGCAATTCGACGCTCGAGGCGCTGAACACCGGTGCCCGGGACCGGGCCCGGATCCTTGCCGTCAACCTCGAGCGGCGGCGCTGGCTCGACCGCGCTCCGCCGGCGACCCGGATCGACGTCAACACCGCCGCCGCGGAGCTCCATTACTTCAAGGACGGCACGGAGAAGGACCGGCGCCGGGTCGTCGTCGGACAGCCCGACTGGGAGACGCCCGAGCTCGGCTCCCCGATCGCCCGGCTCGTCGCCAACCCGCCCTGGACCGTCCCGGAGTCGATCGCCAAGGAGGAGATCCTGCCCAAGGGGGCGGCTTACATGGCGAAAGAGAATATCGTCATGAAGAACGGCAAGCTGGTCCAGCAGCCGGGGCCGAAATCGGCGCTCGGCCTCGTCAAGTTCGACATGATCAACAACGAGCAGATCTATCTTCACGACACGCCGGCCAAGGCGCTTTTCGGCTCGACCCAGCGCCACGCCAGCCACGGCTGCTCGCGGGTCGAGAATGCCGTCGAGTTCGCCCGGCTGATCGCGCAGGACGACGGCAAGCTCGAAGCCTTCGACAAGGCGATGGCGACGAAGAAGGAGACTCCGGTCGAGCTGTCGACCCAGATTCCGGTGCGGCTGCTCTACCATAGCGCCTATCTGGACGGGAGCCGGGTCGTCTTCCGGACCGATCCCTACGCCTGGGACGACAAGGTCGCCGCCGCCCTCGGCCTCCCGGGCCAGGTCCGTCCGCGGGTCAAGACCCACGTCGCCGACATCGGGCCGTGACGAAATCCTCCCCGAGCTTGCTCGGGGAAGGGACTGGAGGGGGTAGCGGCACACGCTTGCTCCAGTTACCCCTCCACCAGGCTTCGCCTGGTCCCCCTCCCCATCTTCGATGGGGAGGCAGAATCAGCTCGATTGCTTGTCGCGGGGGGTAGTCCGGTCGGGGGTGCCACCGACCTTCTTGTCGCCGTGGATCGCGGCGCCGGAGCGTCCCTTGGCGGCTTCATGCTCGTCCAGGGTCGGATTGCCGGTGTTGTTGCTGCTCTTGCCGCCGCCGCTGTTGCTACGCATCGATTTTCTCCTCTTCCTGACCTTCCGACAACGAGGCAGGAGCCGATTCTTCCCATCCCGGCCTGAGCTTCATCGACGCACAGATGCAGTTCGTCGGCTCCGCGAGCGTCTGGCAGACGGCTGCGGCGGAGCGTCGAAGCGGCCGCGCGCCCGGCCGCGGCGGGTGCTAGGTCCAGATCAAGCGGCGCGGGGCTTTCGACCCTGTCTCATCCCCGGGCGAGGAGCCCCGCGCCGCGACCTTCCAGACAAGGCTGAAGACCATGCATCGCATTCTTTCCGCACTCGCCGCACTCGTGATGACGGCCGGTACGGTAGCTTTCGGCGCGCCGGCTCATGCCGCTCCCGCGGCTCAGCCCGCCCCCTGCGAAACCGCCGCGCCTTCCGGCCGCTGAGGCATCGTTGCCGCCAGCCGTTCGCCGGCGCCGCCCCACCCTTCAGCGGCGGCCGGCGAGCCCTTTCGCATTCGCCAGATAAAGGCGGCCGACCTTCTGCTCCTCGCCGTCGGCGAGCCGGGCCCACCAGCGCCCGCTCTCGTCCCGCCTCAGGCCAGTGACGAAATCGCGCCGGACGATCGCGGAGCGGTGCAGGCGCACGAACCGCGCCGGATCGAGCTCCTGCTCCAGCCTGCCGATCGTGTGATTGATCAGCCAGCTCCGCTTGCCGACGTGGAGCCGCATATAGTCGCGCTCGGCGCTGACCCGATCGACCTCGCTGGCGGAGAGGCGGACGAGACCGCGCGCTTCGGACACCCAGAATTCCTCGACATGAGGCGAGCCGCCGCCGCCGGGGCCCGGATCGTCGCCTCGCGAGGCGAGGCGCTCGCGGGCGCGCTCGACGGCGCGGCCGAGCCGCTCGGCCGAGACGGGCTTCATCACATAATCCACTGCTTCGACGTCGAAGGCGGCGACCGCGAACATGTCGAAGGCGGTGACGAAGATCACGACCGGGGGCGTTGACGTTCCGGCGAGGGCGCGGGCGACGTCGATCCCGTCCATCCCGGGCATAGCGATGTCGAGAAGCACCGCGTCGGGCTGCACCGCCTCGACCATGCGCAGCGCGGCCGCGCCGTCGGACGCGGTGCCGGCGAGAGTCACGCCTTCCATCCGGGCGAGCAGCAGCTGAAGCCGTTCGATGGCGAGCGGTTCGTCGTCGACGACCAGGAAGCGGATCGGATCGGTCATTCGGCCTCCAGCGGCATAGAGAGGGTGACTCGCCATCCCCCGTCCGGGAGCGGGCCGTGCTCGCACGCCGCCTCCGCGCCGAAGCGCGCGGCAAGGCGCTCGCAGACGTTGACGAGCCCGACTCCGGTGCCGTGCTCGCTCCTGACGGGCGAAGCCGGTCCCCGGTCATTCTCGACGACGAGGATCAGCCGGGCATCCTCCTCACGCGCCGCGATGGTGAGCCGCACCGGCTCCGCTGTCCGGGCAACCCCGTGCTTGATCGCATTCTCGACCAGCGGCTGGAGGATGAGCGGGGGCACCCGGGCGCCCCGCAGGTCGGCGGGCACTTCGATCCTCACTTCCAGGCGGCGCGGGAATCGTGACTTCTCGATGTCGAGATAGAGCTGCTGGAACTCGATTTCCTGCGACAAGGTGATGTCCTCGCTGGGATCCAGATCGAGGCTGGAGCGGAAGAAGGCGGAAAGATTGACGATCATCGTCTCGGCCTCCTCCTCTCGCCCCGCCATGACCAGCGAGGAAAGCGAGTTAAGCGTGTTGAACAGGAAGTGCGGATTGACCTGGTAGCGGAGCGCCCGCAGCTGCGCCTCCTGCGCGTCGCGCTCGGCGCCGGCGGCCCGCCGCTCGGCGGCGCGAAGGCGCGTGGCCGAGCTGATCGCGATGTAGAAGCTCGCCCAGGCGGCGAAGAAGAAATACCAGGTGACCAGCCCGTCGGCGATGAGGCGCAGCATGAGCTGGCGCTCCCGCTCGCTCTGGCGCTGCGGCGCTCCGGGAAGCACGACCGGAGCGCCGTCCCTGCCGATTCGAACCTCGGCGCCGCCGGTGGAGCGGACGACGGTCGTGCCGTCCCGCCGCTGGCCGACGATCGTCCGCTCGACCAGCGGCGCATGGACCGCGAAGGCGAGGTTGAAGGTCGAGAAGATCGCCGCCGCCGGCACGCAGGCGATGGCGGCGGCGACGATCTGGATCCTGATGCTCTCGCGGGCGGCACGGCTCAGCACCAGATAGACGAGGAAGGTGAGGACGATCCCGATCAGGCAGCCCAGCGCGCGCGATCCGAGCCAGGTGAGGCTTTCGTCGATCAGCCAGGTGCGGATGACGATGGTAGCGAAATAGAACAGCCAGAAGCCGAGAATCGACGCCGCCGCGAGCGGCAGATCGGGCAGGCGCCGATGCGCGCGATAATCGGTGAAGCTCTCCATCCGCCGCCTTCTTACCCGCTCTTGCCCGTTTGTGTCCCGCGGCGCGTGGCGTTCGCAGAGGCGGGAGCGATGTTGGTCGAATAGGGGGCGCCGTGAGTCATGCTACGATGTCGGCCGCCCTCGGTCCCGTCATACCGGCGAAAGCCGGGAGCTCAGGACGGAGAAGTCTCGGCGGGCCTCCCCGAGGTCCCGGCTTTCGCCGGGAGGACGAATTAGAGATATCTGTGGAAAACTCGTTTCGGATGCGCCAAGTGACTGAATTAGCTCAGCTTCGTCAAGCGCGTCTGTGGCTCCAGAGTGACAGTTCCAGGTCCTATCGCCCGCGCGGAACTTTTCCCATTGCCGCTCATCCCGAAACCTGATTCATTTCTGAACGGGGAGCGGGGTGATGGTTAAGCGGCTGGTAACCGTTTGAGCCGCATGATCCCGCCGGTGAGAGAGTGGGAGTGGGATCATGGCGACGAACACGAAGCCGGCCGACGGTGCCCTGACTTTGGTGGAGATGAAGGAATTCGCGGGCTTCCCCGCGGCGACTCAGCGCTATATTCGCCGTTCGCTCGATGTCGGCCTCGGCCGGCGCGACGCGCTTCGCCGCTGGTCGCGCGACGTCGGCGAGGCCGCCTCGATCCGCGCCCAGGAGCGCATGTACCGCCGGCTCGATCATGTACGCGCCAACGTTCCGGACGACAGCGGGCTCGACGAGATGGAGCCGGTGATGGGTCCGCTGGTGGCAATGACCGCGTTCGACCTCGGCCAGGACCGGCTTCCGGATTTCGCTTCCTACCGTTTCCTTTACGAGCGGCTGATCGGAGCCGCGGTGCGGCCGTGGCTGCCGGGCGCCTTCTGCGCCGCCGCCGCCTTGCCGCACCTCCACCCGGAAAAGCGCCGGGCGCTGCTCCAGTCGATCAGCGAAGCCGCCGCGACCGCGCCCGGCTGGTCGAACCGGGAGCCGGTCTTCTTCCCCGAATGGGTCGACAAGGTCGACGTCACGGTCGCGGGCTGAAAGATAGCCCTTCATCCTCCCCGAGCTTGCTCGGGGAGGACCCCGACGCGAAGCGGCGTGGTGGAGCGGTAAACGGCGCCGTGCATTGCCCCTCCACCAGCCTTCGGCTGGTCCCCCTCCCCGAGACGAGCTCGGGGAGGAATTAGCCTACTTCAGCCAGCCCTGCTCCCGGTACCAGTCGGCCGTCTGCTTTAGGCCGGTCGCGGTCTTCACCCGCGCGCGCCAGAGCCGCTCGGGCGGCCGCTTTTCCGCCGCGGCCACCCAGTCGGGATGACAATAATAGCCGACCCGGTCCGCGGTAAGCTTCGCATTGCCCCGCCGGAAAAGCCGGTCCAGCCCGGAGGCGAGACGAAGCACCGGGCGGGGCATGGCCAGGGTTATCGCCCGGCGGCCGTAGATCCTGCCGAGGGTGCGGGCGAAATGGCGGTGCTGCCATCCGCCTTCGACTCCGTCGTCCGGCTCATAGGTCTCGGCCCAGCTGTCCGGCTCGTCGAGCAGGGTCAGGATCAGCCGGCACAAATCCTCGACATGGAGGACGGAGAAACGGCCGCCCGGCGGAAGCGCGAACATGCCCCGCCTCGCCATCTTGAACAATTCAAACGTCTCGCGGTCGCCGGGTCCGTAGATGGCCGGGGGCCGCACGATGGTCCAGTCGAGGCCCGAGGCGGCGACCAGCCGCTCGGACCTGGCCTTGGACCATCCGTAATTGGAGAGCTGCGGCTCCCGGGCCGCGAGGGACGAGACGTGGAGGAAGCGGCGCACGCCCGCCTTTCGCGCGGCGTCGATCATATTGGCGGTGCCGCCCGCATTCACCGCCTCGAAATCGGCGCGGGAGCGGGCGTTGATCGCTCCGGCGAGGTGGATGACGGCATCGGCGCCCGCGCACAGCTTCACCAGCGTCTCGGGGCGGTCGAGGGCGCCGTCGACCCAGCATATCTCGTCCTCGGGCGGCTTCCAGCCGCGGGTGAGCGCCCGAACGTCATAGCCTTCCGCCAGAGCGAGGCGAAGCAGGTGCGAGCCGACGAAACCGGTGCCGCCGGTGACGGCGAGCGTTCGGATCTTGGCGCGGTGGCGGGTCATGGGCTTAAAATCCTCCCTGCCGCGGAGCGGTGGGGAGGGGGACCACCCGAAGGGTGGTGGAGGGGTAGCTGGCACAGGCCTGCCCCATTTACCCGTCCACCAGGCTTCGCCTGGTCCCCCTCCCCCGGAAAGCCGGGGGAGGATTCACAGCGGCGACCATGCGCCCGGCTCTTTCTCTTCGGATTCCGCCGCCTTGGTCGCGGCGATATGCGGCAGCAACGCGTCCAGCACCGCTTCCACGCCCGTGCCGGTGACTCCGGAGAGGGGGAGGGGCCTCGCGCCCGCCTCCGCCTCCAGCTCGGCCGACAGGGCGGCGATCAATTCCTCGTCGAGCGTGTCGGACTTGTTGAGGGCGATCACCTCCGGCTTGTCGGCGAGCCCCGCGCCATAGGCTTCGAGCTCGGTTCTAACCGTGCGGTAGGTCTCCGCCACATCCTCGACTTCCGAATCGACGAGGTGGAGGAGCACTCGGCAGCGCTCAATATGGCCGAGGAACCGGTCGCCGATCCCGGCCCCTTCCGCGGCGCCCTCGATCAGGCCAGGAATGTCGGCGATGACGAACTCCCGCTCGCGGTGGCGGACGACTCCAAGCTTCGGGTGGAGGGTGGTGAAGGGATAGGCGCCGACCTTGGCCTGCGCGTTCGTGACGGCGTTGAGGAAGGTGGATTTCCCCGCGTTCGGGAGCCCCACCAGGCCGACGTCGGCAAGCAGCTTCAGCCGGAGCCAGACCCACATTTCCTCGCCCGGCCAGCCGGTGCCGTGCTGGCGCGGCGCCCGATTGGTGGAGGTCTTGTAGCTGGCATTGCCGCGGCCGCCGTCGCCGCCCTTCAGCAAGACGATCCGCTGCCCGGGCCGGGTGAAGTCGGCGAGCACATGCTCCTTGTCCTCGGAGAGGATCTGGGTGCCCACCGGGACCTTGATCAGGAGATCGTCGCCGCCGGCGCCGGTGCGGTTCTGGCCGGCCCCGCCCTTGCCGCGCGGGGCACGGAAATGCTGCGTGTAGCGGAAGTCGATCAGCGTGTTGAGGCCTTCGACGGCCTCGAACACGATGTCGCCGCCCTTGCCGCCGTCGCCGCCGTCGGGACCGCCATACTCGATATATTTCTCGCGCCGGAAGCCGACGGCGCCGGGGCCGCCCGTTCCGGAGCTTACGAAGATCTTGGCCTGGTCTAGGAAGTGCATGGCGGGGATGTAGGGGATAGGGTCCCCAACGTCATCCCTCAGTGACGTTGCGCGCCATCTGCACCAGGTGCCGGGTCGCGATCTCGCGCGCCTGCTCGCGCGGCAGGCCGAGAGCGCTCGCCATCGGGCCGCCCATGAGCGAATCGCCGAGCGCGGCGAGGACAAGCCAGAGGGTCGTTTCGTGGACCGGCTGGTCTTCATGACCCGCGCCAAGCTGATCGACGAGGCGGTGGATGGCGTCGAGGATCGGGTTCAGGGCGTCGCGATTGCCCGACAGGATCATCCAGGCGGCGAGCGCTCCCGCGCCTTCGCGGTCGAAGGCGTCGAACGTCCGGTCGACGATCTCGCGAGGATCGGCCTGGCCCTGGCGCTCGCGCTCGACCACGCGCGCGATCTCCGCCGTCACCCGCTCCCCGATGAGCCGGGCGAGCTCGCCCTGGAGACCCGCCGCCGAGCCGAAATGATGGAGCAGGTTGCCGTGGGTCTTGCCGATCCGCGCGCCCACCGCTTTCAGCGTCACGGCCTGAGGCCCCGATTCGATGAGCAGCGCTCGCGCCGCTTCGAGCGCGGAGGAGCGGCTTTCCCCGGGCGACAGGCGTTCACGAGTTATTGACATTTATGTAAGTACCCGTCAGTGCCGGACTTGATCCTGCATCCATGAACACCGGAAAAGCCGGATCGACAAGGCCAGTGTGCAGGGATTTTCCGGGTTTGCCGGAGTGACGGAGAAGTCGGATGAACCAGGTCTCGCCCATCGATCTCACCATCACTCCGCGTGACCGCCGCTTCGGCCGAGGGGGCAAGACGGAGCGCTGGTGGCTTGGCGGCAATCCTTATGGAAGCGCCCTCTACGACGCGCTCTCGGTCACCTTTCCCAAGGGCGAGGCCTTCTTCGTGGAGAGCGTCCGTGCCTTCCGTAACGACGCTCCGCCCAAGCTGGCCGAGGAAATCAGGGCCTTCACCACCCAGGAGGTGATGCACAGCCGCGAGCATGTCGCCTTCAACCGGCGCGCGGTCGAGGCGGGCTACGACATCGCTCCGCTCGAGGCGCGCGTCGACTACCGGATCGAGGAGACGAAGAGCCGGCCGCCGATCGTCAACCTCGCCGCGACCATGGCGCTGGAGCATTTCACCGCAATCCTGGCCAACCAGCTGCTGAGCAACCCCCGCCATCTCGCCGGCGCCGATCCCCATTCGGCGGCCTTGTGGCGCTGGCACTCGATGGAGGAGATCGAGCATAAGGGGGTTGCCTACGACACCTGGCTCCATGCGACCCGCAACTGGCCGCGCCGCAAGCGCTGGATGGTGAAGTCGCTGGTGATGCTCAAGGTCACGAAGAACTTCTTCGTCGAGCGCTCCCAGGGCGCGCTCATGCTTCTCGAGCAGGACGGGATCAAGGGGCCCCGCGCCTGGGCAGGCCTGTTCTGGTACGCCATCGTGAGCCCGGGCATGTTCCGCAAGATCCTCGGCGGGTGGGTGAAATTCTTCCTCCCCGGCTTCCATCCCTGGAAGCATGACGATCGCAAGCTGATCGCGGACGCCGAACGCAGCCTTCAGGAAGCGCTGGTCTGATCCTCCTCCGCGGGTGGGCCGGTTGTTTCCAGGACCGGGGAGAGCTCGATGCCGAGGACGAAGATCACCCAGACGGCGAGAGTGGCGACCAGGCGGTGCAGATCGTCCCGCTCCATGTTCTCCGGCTTGAGGCCGGGCAGCAGGACGAGCGCGATCAGCAGGAGCGCATATATTCCAAGGACCGCGAGGATCAGGCCGCGGCGTTCCGATGTCGACACCATCCGGACGGCCATCACGGTGCCGGCGAGAAGGGTCGCCAGCTGCACGTAATCGACCAGCCTGAGCTGATCGAGCGTACCCAGATTGGCGCCGAGCAGGGCGCCGAAGAAGAGGTTGAGCCCGTCGATCGCGCCCTGCTTGCCGCGAGCGGTATTCCTGAACAGCGCTGGCATCGTCGGCTCCTCCTGTGGAGAATCGAGACTGGCACGGGGGGGAAGGGGCGGGAAGGTAAACCCTCCCCGAGCTTGCCCGGGGAGGGACCAAGCGAAGCTTCGTGGAGGGGTATCCGAGCGCGGCATTTCCCTTCACCACGCCGCTTCGCGGCGCGGTCCCCCTCGCCGAGACAAGCTCGGGGAGGAATTCCTTTCCTACGCCGCCATCGCCTCCGGAGCGATTTCCGCTGCCTCATCCAGGTCCAGCTCGAACAGCCGGCAAGGCGTCGCCTCGCCGCGGCCGGCGCTGTAGCGCGGCATGATCTTCCCGGTCGGCGCGAAGCCGAGCTTTTCGAGCACCCGGCCGGACGCCGGATTGTCGATGAAGTGGCCCGCGTCGAGCTTCCTCAGGCGCAATCCGTGGCGCGCGGTCTCGAGCAGCGCCCGGCCCGCCTCGGTGGCGTAGCCCCGGCCCCAGTGGCGCCGGGCGATCCAGTAGCCGAACTCCATCTCCCCGGTGGGCCGGCGGCCGATGCCGATCGCCCCGATCAGCTCGAGCCCGGCGCCCGTGCGCAGGAAGATGAGCGGGGACAATTCGGAGGGCGTGCGTTCGGTCGCCAGCCAGGCTTCCGAGTCCTCGGGCCGATAGGGCCAGGGCGCGGTCGCGAGGTTGCGGACGATCCGCTCGTCGCCGATCGCGTCGAACAGGGCAGGGGCGTCCTGGCTCCAGCCGGGCCTGAGCAACAGTCTCTGGGTCCTCACGAACATGTCTCGTCCTCCCTTCCCGGCTGCCGCCCGTTACCCCGCGTGGGTGACGGTCTGCCGACAAATTTGGAGGGAGACATGAAAAAGGAGAGAAACCCGGCGGCTCCTCTCCCTCGAATTCGGTTCTCTATTGAGACCTGGAGCCGCCCCTCCTGGGGACGGCCCTTCCTCGGCTCGTCCCTATTCCGCTGCTTCCGTCGTTTGCGGCATGTCCACGCAGACGAACTTGCGGCCGAGCTTCCCGTCGCGAAACGAGACCCGGCCGTCGGTAAGCGCGAAGAGGGTATGGTCCTTGCCGATCCCGACGTTCGTGCCCGGATACCAGCGGGTACCGCGCTGACGCACGATGATGTTGCCGGCGAGCACGGTCTCGCCGCCGAACTTCTTGACGCCCAGACGCCGGCCCGCGCTGTCGCGACCGTTGCGTGAGGATCCGCCTGCTTTCTTATGTGCCATGACTAAGCTCTAATCTCTTTTCGGTTTACGCGTCTTTATCAGCGGCGGGCTTCTTTGGGGAAGCCTTTTTCTTCGCCGCGACCGGGCTGTCCACCATCTCGCTCTCCGCGCCGTCGACCTTGAGCGGAGCCTGGGGCTGCGGTTCGGTCGCGGCAGGAGCGTCAGGGGCGTCGGCCTTCTTCGGCTTCGCCTTCTTCGGAGCCTCGGCGGCGGGCGCCTCGGCAGCCGGAGCGGCGGCGGCGGGAGCCTGGGTCGCCGCGGCGGCGGCGGGCGCCTCGTCGGCGGGCCGCTCGGCCTTCGCCTTCTTCGGAGCCTCGGCCTTCTCGTCGCCGATCGCCGTGATCCTCAGGATCGTATGCTGCTGGCGGTGGCCCTTCTTGCGGCGGTAATTGTGCCGGCGGCGCTTCTTGAAGATGATCACCTTGTCGGCCTTGGCCTGGGCGATGATCTCCGCCGAGACGGTGAGCCCGTCCGTTGAGCGCAGCTCGGCGCCTTCGCCCGCGAGCAGGACGTCGCCCAGCTGGATGGTTTCGCCCGCCTCTCCGGCGAGCTTCTCGACGACGATCTTGTCTCCGGCGGCGACGCGATACTGCTTGCCGCCCGTGCGCACGACTGCGAACATGGCTTTTTCCATCACTTACAATGCTTGTCCGCACAAATCGTCGGCTGCGGCCGAACCCCCGCGCGGGAACCGGGCTGCTACCGAAGGCGGTCCGGAGTGTCAACCAAGGAGAGGGCCGCAGCACCTTTTCCGTCATCCCGGCGAAAGCCGGGACCCCGGCGCGAAGGCTCTCGGTGGTCTCCGCCAGGCCCCGGCTTTCGCCGGGGTGACGGCATTTTTTAATGCCTGTGCTCGCGCTTCAGCCGGTAGCGGCCCTTGGCGACGGTGTCGAAGAGCCCGGAGATGGCGGGATGGTCGACGGGCTCGTCGCTTTCGTCGGCAAGCAGGTTCTGCTGGCTGACATAGGCGGTGTAGCTCGATTCGCCGTTCTCGGCCAGGAGGTGGTAGAAAGGCTGGTCCTTGGGCGGCCTTACGTCCTCCGGGATCGCCTCATACCATTCCTCGGTGTTGGCGAAGACCGGATCGACGTCGAATATCACGCCGCGAAAGTCGAACAACCGGTGTCTCACCACCTCTCCGATGGCGAAGCGGGCATGAGCGACCGGCGGCGCCAGCGGCGCCGCGCCGGCATTGCCTTGGAGATATTTGTCGGGCCGTTCCATCATCACCATTATGTAGGACATGACGGTCGGCAGGCAAGCGAGGCGAGGGGAGCCGACACCTCTTCGTCCTGTTCAGGGCACGCTTGGCAAGCCCGGATGCTTGGGCTAAGCGCCCCGGCTGTCGACCGGCCCCGGCGCGAGCAGGGGCGGATACCAATGCGGAGAGGTGCCGGAGTGGTCGATCGGGGCGGTCTCGAAAACCGTTGAGCCCGTAAGGGTTCCGAGGGTTCGAATCCCTCCCTCTCCGCCA
>DASVTN010000043.1:0-2489 GCA_036387555.1 Allosphingosinicella sp.
TTCAGCCTCTCCATCTGGGACGAGCCCGGGCTCCTCATCAAGGGCCACGATCATCCGCCGATGGTGATGATGGGCCACAACAAGCCGGAATATGAAGGCTGGGTGGAAGCGGCCGGCTACGCCAAGGCCAAGGATCTCTTCACCTACGATCTCGCGGTCACCACGCCTTTTCCGCCCATCGTTCAGCGGATCGTGTCGGCCGGGAAGAAGAACCCCCGGATCCGAATCCGGCAGACGGAGAAGAAGAAGTTCGAGGCGGAAGCCGTGCTTCTGCTCGGGATCCTCAACGACGCCTGGTCGGACAATTGGGGCTTCGTCCCGCTGACGGAGGCCGAGATCGCCTATGCCGGCAAGAAGCTGAAGCCGATCGTGCTCGAGGATCTGATCCTGGTCGCGGAATATGACGGGGAGCCGGTCGCCTTCATGATGGCGCTGCCGGACATCAACCAGTTCATCCGCGACCTGGACGGGAGCCTTTTCCCGTTCGGCTGGGCGAAACTGCTGTTGCGGCTCCGGCGGATGCGCCCGACGGGCGGCCGGGTGCCGTTGATGGGGGTCGTCAAACGCCTCCACGCGAGCCGGCTGGCGAGCCAGCTCGCCTTCATGATGATCGATCAGATCCGGCATGCGGGAACCAGCCACTACGGCATCGGCCGGGCCGAGGTCGGCTGGATATTGGAGGACAACGGCCCGATGATCTCGATCGCCGAGGCGATCGAAAGCGACATCAACCGGATCTACCGGATCTACGAAAAGGCCCTTTGAGAGCGGCGCTCACGAAAAGGCCCGCGGGATCGCTCCCGCGGGCCTCCATTTTTCCGTGCCGTTGGGCCCGCTTTAGCGGACGCTGCCCCGGCGGAAGAGATTGACGATCGCGAGGAGGATCAGAGCGCCGACGAAAGCGGCGAGCAGGGTGCCGCCGTCCAGCGCGTTGTTCATGATGTTGCCGTCCGCGCCGAAGAAGCGGCCGAGCAGGAAGCTGCCGAGCAGCGAGCCGATGATCCCGACGACGATGTTGAGCAGGATGCCCTGCTGCGCATTGGTGCGCATGACGATGCTGGCCAGCCAGCCGATGATGCCGCCGATGACGAGAGCGATGATAAGATTCATGAGCCTTACTCCTACTGTACTCCCGGCCCCTGTTTTGGCCCGCGGATCGCAGGTCTAGACGCGCCGGGGGAAGGGATGTTCCGTTGCCGGTTCGATATGCCTCACACCGGAGCGGCCGAATTCTT
Source organism: Allosphingosinicella sp. (assembly GCA_036387555.1). Taxonomy (GTDB): domain Bacteria; phylum Pseudomonadota; class Alphaproteobacteria; order Sphingomonadales; family Sphingomonadaceae; genus Allosphingosinicella. Next base: position 1,236 of record DASVTN010000043.1, read on the forward strand.
GCGGTGGTGCCACGCGAAGATGGCGAAGGCGCCGCGGTGGGGGCGCCAGGGTTCGGCGAGCTCGCGGACCCGTTTCTCGTCGGGCTTCGAGTCCAGGCCCATGATCCGGCCCGTCTCGATCTGGACCGCGAGATCGCCCGCCGGCCAGATGTCGGTGCGGCCCTCGGCGAACAGCAGATAGACTTCCGCCGTCCAGCGCCCGATCCCCTTGACCCGGACCAGCTCGGCGATCGCTTCCTCGTCGCCGGGCGGCAGGTTGGCGAAGTCGAGCCGGCCCGAAACCACCTCCTCGGCGAGGCTTCGCGCATAGGAGGCCTTCTGCCGCGACAGCCCGGCCGAGCGGAGCGTCTCGTCGGAGGCGGCGAGCAGGGCCGAAGGCGCGGGCGGATCGCCGACCGCGGCGGTGAGCTTCGCCCACAAGGAAGCGGCGGACGCGACCGAGACCTGCTGGCCGACGATCGCGCGCAGCAGCGTCTGGTAGCCGGGCTCGCTGATCCGGGGCTCGGGATAGCCGACCGCGGCCAGTGCGGCGGCGATCCGGGGCTCGAGCGCCGCGAGCGCGTCGAGGCTCTTGTTCAGATCTTCGGCCGCGATGCCCACAATTGCTCCCTTGTCTTCGGCAACGCCGCCTAGCATAGCCTCGCGCCATGGCGAACCTCACCATCATCTCCCGCGACGGCGCCGAGAAAACCATCGAGGGCAAGCCGGGCTGGAGCGTCATGGAGCATATCCGCGACGCCGGGTTCGACGAGCTCCTCGCTCTTTGCGGCGGCTGCTGCAGCTGCGCGACCTGCCACGTCCATGTCGATCCGGAATGGCTCGGGTCGCTGCCGCCGATGGGCGCCGACGAGGACGATCTGCTCGACACGACCGACCACCGGGTGGAAAGCAGCCGCCTCTCCTGCCAGATCAAGTTCGGGCCGGATCTCGACGGCCTGAGGGTGCGGATCGCGCCCGAGGATCCTTACTGATCGTCCTCCCCAAGCTTCGCTTGGGGAGGGGGACCACCCGAAGGGTGGTGGAGGGGTAACTGGCGGAAAGCCTGCGCAACTACCCCTCCACCAGGCATCGCCTGGTCCCCCTCCCCATCTGACGATGGGAGGTCTAGGCTGAATCGACATTCAGCGGTCCGCTTTCGTCTCCTCTCCCGCTTTTCGCGGGAGAGGAGGGGCCCACCGCGAAGCGGTGGGAGGTGAGGGTCTTGCCGGGTCGGTGCTGCAGACCCTCACCTCCCAAGCTTCGTTTGGGCCCCTC
>DASVTN010000044.1:0-17519 GCA_036387555.1 Allosphingosinicella sp.
GAGGCGCTCGCGATTGCTGCTTAATCCCAACCCTCACGGGTAAGATTAAACAGGCCAAAAGCGCGGTTCGGGCCGCACCGGGCAACAGAAGCGGACACCGGCGGTACGGGGAGCACCGAGCAACAGAAGCTCCCCACTTTCTCCGTCATGCCACTGCCCCTCCGTCATTCCGGCGAAAGCCGGGACCTCGGCGAGACCGCCGGGACTTTCCGGCCTGAGATCCCGGCTTTCGCCGGGATGACGGGCGCACCCCGATTGGGTATGCTCCCGCCCATGCGGACCCTCCTCCTCCTCCCCCCCCTGCTCCTCCTCGCCGCCTGCGAGCCCGAGCCCGAGAACATCCAGGCCAAGGCCGAGAACATGTCGCGCCAGCTGGTGGAGCGGGCGAACCAGATCTCCGCCGAAGCCGAGAAAGACGTCGGCGTTCAGGCGGCGCCGCTCGAGAACGAGGCCGACATGCTGCTCAACCAGATCGCCGGCAACCAGATCGCGGGCAACGTGTCCGCCAACGCCGCAGAGCCCGCGGCCGACGCCCGATAGCCGCGCTATAGCGTCGGGCGGGCCCTCAGCGGGGCTGCGCCAGCCGGACCAGCCAGAAGCCCGCGAGATGGGAATAGCGCCCCTCGCTCGAAGCCGCTCGCCCGGAAGGCCGCTTCGGCCTCGCCTTTGCGACCCGCAAGGGTGAGCGCCCGGCCGAGGCGGCTGTTCACCTCGCCCGGCTCGCCGCCGCCTTTCGCCAGCATCGCCCGATAAAGCGCGGCCGCCTCGTCGAACCGGCCCGCGCCCACCAGCGATTCGGCGAGGGGCGGCGCCGCCGGCGCCGCGAGCCGGGCTCGCTCCTGCGGCAATGCCCGCTCGACCTCGGCGATGATCTCCCGAGTGGGTGAACCGGCGGCGTCGAGCAGCCCTCGCCCGACGCCTTCGGAGAGCACCGCTTTCGCCTCGCCGGGCTGGCCGGCCTGCTTGAGAAGCTGCGCCAGGCGCTGATATTCGTCCGCCCGGGTGAGCGCCCCGACCTCGCGATGCAGTCGCAGCAGGTCGATCTCGAACGCCCCCTGCGGAGCGGCGAGCTGGCGGTAGACGACCAGCGCCGCCCGCCAATGCTCCGCGCTCGGATAGGCCTCGACCAGCGCCCGGCCGGCGGCGGCCGCCGGTCCGGGCGCTCCGGCCTGCCTGGCGATCGAAAGCCGCTGACGGTACCATATCGCCGAAGAAGGCGCGCCGGAGGCCGCCCGGCCGGCGATCGCCCGCTCCATCAGCTCCGAAGCGCCCCGCGAATCCCCCTGCGCGACCTGGATCTGGGCAAGGTTGGCGATGACGTCGGGATCGTTCGGCTTGAGCGCCAGCAATCGGGTCCAGTGGCTCTTCGCGGTCTCCAGGTCTCCCGCTCTGAAAGCAATGCCGCCGCGCACGTCGAGATAGCCGGGCAGCTTGGCGCCGCCCGTCATCGGGCTCGCGATGAGCAGGTCGAGGGCCGCCGCCCGCATCGCGTCGTCCAGCCGCTGGCGGCCGATCTCGAGCTCCAGCAAGGCCAGCCAGTAGCGCGCATCGCGTCCCTGCGCGGCTCGCCGGGCGGCCGCCAGCGCCCTGTCCTGCACGCCCTCCGGCTGGCGCAGCGCCGCTCCGAGATCGGTCAGGGCCTTCGCCTCGCGATCCGTCACCGAAAGCGTGACCCCGCCCAGCTGGACCGACGATCTGACCTTCTGCGCCTGGGCCGGCGCCGCCGCCGCCCCGGCCGCCGCCGCCATTGCCGCAAGCAGAGCCGCCTTGGCCCCCCTGCCCCCGAACGCGGCAAGTACCGACCGCCCGAACATCGCCCGTCTCCTCCGCCCGCGCCGCCGCCGCCGCGGGCCGATGCTAGACCTTCGCCTCGAAGGTGGACACCCCGGAGCGGCGGTGAAGAGGAGGCGGGCGCCAGATCTCCCCTCTCCCGTCCTTACGGGAGAGGAGGGGCCCGCCGCGAAGCGGTGGGAGGTAAGGGTCTGTAAACCCGACTCGGCAAGATCCTCACCACCCAAGCCTTCGGCTCGGGCCCCTCCTCTCCCGCCAAAAGCGGGAGTGGGGCCGCGCCGCCAGCATCTGGACCGCCGCCTCAGTCCGGGCGTTTGACGTCGAACGCCACGGTGAGCCTTTCCCCCGCCTCGAACGGCCGAGTTCCATGCCACATGGTGGAGGGGAAGAGCACGAGCCGGCCCGGCTTGGGCTCGACGAGCCGGATCGGCGGCAGATCGAGGCCGAGCTCGCTCGCCTCGCCGAGGCCCAGCCACCCCGAATGGGCTCCGCCGCGCTCGGCGTCCCCCGGCAACGCGACGTACAGGGCCGAGCTGATCCATCCCGCCGGATGGAAATGCTCGACGTGCCGGCCGCCGCCGGTCAGCCGGACCGACCAGGAGCCCGCGAAGCGGATCGGCGACCGCCGCTGGACCAGCAGGGGATGGCCGGGCCGAGGCGGGGGGAGCTGGGCGACGTGCCTTTCCACCGCCTCCACGATGGCGCGCCGGAGCATCCTTATCTCCGGTTCGATCCTCGGCAGGAGATGGCCCTCGGTCTGGGTGCCGCCGCGAAGCGACTGGTCCAGCGGCTGGTTGAGGGTCCGGTGGAGGGTCCGCAGCCGCGCCGCCAGCGCGTCCAGGCTCGGGAGGCTCTTCGACAAATCGTAGACCCCGACGAACCTCGAATCGCCCTCGAGCCACTCCCAGCGCGGGTCGCCGGTCAGCCTCCAGGCGATCGAGGCATAGGGCCAGATCCGGTTGGTCGGGTCGTTGGGCGCGCTTTTGCCGGCGATCTCCGCGGCTTCGCGGATCTGGCCCGTGCGAAGGAGGTGGCGCAGGTAGTAGACGATCAGACTTACGCTCTTGATCGGCGCGAGGCGCAGGAAGAGCGCCGCCGCATGCTCCGCCTGGCCCAGCTCGGACCTGCAGATGGCCTCGGCCGCATCGAACGCCGGGTGAGCGCCCGCGGCCCGCCGTCCCCGCTCGACGGCGGCCAGCCCCCGCTCGAAGAGCTGCGCGTTGAGGAAGGTCTCGATATAGGCGCGCCAGAGGCCGATGTCCCCGGGCATGGCCTGAAGGGCGCGTTCGAAGCTCTGCGCGAACCCGTCCTGGTCCCCGCTCGTCCAGCGCACCCGGGCGAGGGCGTTATGGGCCTCGATCCACTGCGGCGATCGTCGCAATTCCTGCTCGACCGCGGCCATGGCCGAGTCGCCGCGCCCTTCCGCGATCAGCGCGGCCGCGAGCCGAAGCAGGATCGAGCGGTCGGAGGGGGCGAGGCCAAGCGCCCGTTCGAAATGCGCGGCCGCCGGAAGGCCGGCCTCGAACCGGACGCAGGCAAGACCGTGCGCGATCATCGCGTCGCCGGGCAGAAGCTCGGCCGCTTTCTGGAAGGCCTCGACGGACGGCGCCAGATCCTCGAGGCTGCGATGGAGCAGGCCCAGCAACTGCCAAAGCCGCGCATTGCCGCGATTCTTGCGCAGGAAGTTCTTCACCGGGACAATGGCTTCGGAATAGGCGCCGTCCTGAAGGGCGGCGGCTCCCGCGCGAAGCAGCGCCTCCGGGTCTCCGGACGCCTTGGCCTGCAGAAGCATTTGCCGGACTTCGCTCGTCACCGCTCCGAATGATCCTCCGCTGCCGCTCTCGCGCCCGAGCGCGCCTTCCTAGTCAAGGTCCGGAGGGAGAGAAAGGCCGGAAGGGCGAAGCCGATGCCGTTTCGTTAGGCCGTTGCAACGCCGCGATTGGCCCCGCATCGTGCCTTGGCGGGGATTGCGCCCGCGCAAGGATGGGAGGAAGGTATGAGAGGTTCACCGCTCACGGCGCATGGGTTCGCCTGGCTGCTCATCCTGTCCTGCGCCGTCCCAGCCGCCGCTGAAGCGCCGCCGGCCTCGGCCGACGACGGCATTCGGGCGGCGGTCGGGCGCTGGTATGAAGAGGTCCGGAAGAAGGAGGAGGGACGGATGTGGGGCGTGGTCGCGCCCGGCTTCATCGACGCGAGCCCGCCGTACCGCTTCCTCGAATCCAAGTCCCGAAATGCCGCTCCGAGAATCTACACCGCCATGGCGGCGCAGGCGCCGAAATTCGCCTGGGAGATCGATTCGATCCGCCGCGACTCCGCATTCGCGAAAGTGCAGGTGTGGGAGCGCGGTTATTACTACGCCTCCGCGGTGAAGCGCACCTACGAGCGCGCCGCCGCCACCACGTTCGTGCTCGAGCGCAGCGAGAAGGACGGCCGGTGGCTCATCCTCGCCCACCAGTCTTCGTCCCAGGGCATTCCGCCGAACAAGATCACCAACCCGATGCCGGACCTTGCTCCCGATCGCGCGCAGGAGGACGACGGCCCCGTCCGGCGATAACCTCCCCGGGGCCGGACCGGCCCGAACTGGGGACGATCCGCGCCCGCTGCGGCCAAGTGCCGGCGCGCGCCCAAGCTGGGAACGGCGTAGCATGCCGCCTTGGCAGGAGGCGAACCATCAACGCAGCAGCGAGGTCAACTATTTGCCCTCCGCCCTCGATCGGCTGTTCGGCCGCCGGTGGCAGCGGGGCCTGAGCCCCCTCGGCTCCACCGCCTCGTCCGCTCCGGCTTCAGCGACGAGGATTTCGCCGACGGCGGCCTCGGCTGGGCCCGCGCCCGCGCCGCGATGCGGGGCGGCGCCAGGGCGCCGCTCCCCTACCGCGCCGTCGCCGCCGCCCGGCGCCTCAAGATCGGCCCCGGCTGGCTGACGCCCAACCTGTCGGTCCTTCGCAAGCGGCGCTGAGGGCGGGCTCTGGCCGCGGCCTCGAAACCCTCTCCTCGCCCAGGCGCTGTACAGGCTGAGGAGACGAAAACATGGCCGACGCATTCTCGAAGGGCGACAAGGTGAGCTGGAAGAGCCACGGCGGCGAGGCCCACGGCAAGGTCGTGCGCAAGCAGACCGAGCCGACCCGGATCAAGGGCCACAAGGTGGCCGCCGGCGCCGAGAACCCGCAATTCATCGTGGAGACGGAGGAAGGCAAGCGCGCGGCGCACAAGGCCGAGGCCTTGAGCAAGGATTGAGGCGCCGGAGCCGCGCTCCCCTTCGAGGCGCCGGGCGCTGAGTTTGCCTCGTCATCCCGGACTCGATCCGGGATCCACCTTCCTGCGCTAGCTCGTCACCCCGGGCTTGACCCGGGGTCCACCTTCCTGCGCTAGCTCGTCACCCCGGGCTTGACCCGGGGTCCACCTTCCTTCGGCAACGGCCACCGAAGTGAAGGTGGATGCCGGATCAAGTCCGGCATGACGAGGCGGTGCAGATCTAGCGCGCCCGATGCGCTAGGCGGGCGCGCCCATGCTCAGCAGCCGCTGCGAGCAGGCCGCGGGCAAGCCGATCGATTGGGCCGCCTCGCCGGGAGCGGGGCCGACCTCGGCTGCGAAAGGCAGGCTGTATCTTCGGCCCGTTTCGAACCGCCTGCCTCCGACCACGATCCGGCTGCCCCCCGCCTCGAGCGAGGAGCCGCGCGGGAGGATCGGGGTGAACACGCCGGATCCGACGCGAACCTGCAGGCAGTCCTTGGCGACGAAGAAGGCGCCATGATCCAGCGTGGCGTTGCGAAGCCTCTCCTCGGCCGCGGGCCGCTCGGTGACGATCGTGATCCCCGAGCTGCGGCTGACGGCGAAGGGCCACTCCTCCCCGCCCGGGCCGCAGGCCGCGAGCGCCGCAAGTGCAAGGAGGAGCGGCCCGGTTCGTCCGGTCATGGCATCATGAGCCCTTGGGTCGTGTGGATCTGGAACGGGAAGGCGTCGTTCACCCGGTCGATCGGCATGTAGGAATAGAAGCAGGAGCTTCCGACGCAGGGGCCGCCCGTCGAGTTCGTTCCGCCGCCCTTCAGCAGCCCGAGCGCCACGATGTCGTACGCGCTGTCCGGCGGCGAGAAGACCGGTCCGCCGCTGTCGCCGCCGAACGCGATGACCGGCTGGCTCGATCCGCTCACCTTCACGAAGCCCCTGTAGCTCACGCCCTTCGAATCGGTTCCGGACACCCAGTTCGCCACCACCTTGCCGCAGGTGAAGCCGGTCGTGTAGCCGCTCTTGCAGACCGGCATGTCGACATAGTGGTTCGAATTGTAGGACGTCTGCTTCACCGTTCCCTTGACGGTGAAATAGTCGCCCGGGCCGACGCCGGCAACCGTGTTCACATATTGCGTATAGCCCACGACCGGCTTCGAGTTCTTGAAGTAGACCCAATAGCCGGTCATCAGGCCGACCACGGGGTGATAGCGGAAGTCGTAAAGGTCGCCGTACCGCATCTCGGTCGCGGTGGCGGTGGGCAGCTGCACCAGGTGGTTGCCGTCGCTCGAGGCGCCGATGACGAACGGCGGATTGGTCCGGCAATGGCCGGCCGTGAGGATCGAATCCCGGCCGCTGCTGTCCCTTCCGGCAAAGCCGTAGGTGCAGGTGGGCTGGCCGCCGGAATCGAGAAGGTCCCAGGCCCCGTAGACCTGGTCGCCCGATCGGACGTTGGTCTGGAAAGTCTCGGTGACGGGACCGACCCTGACGTTCACCGCCGAGCGCAAGGCGGCCGGGATGAGGCCGCGGGCCGTCCCGGCGGCCGACTGGTCCTTCACCGTGACGACGTAATTCTGGCTTCTCGGTTCGAAATAGGTCTCGAACGCGATCTTCGCGCCGGAAAGCGCCTGCAGGATCTGGTCCACGTCCTTCTGGGCCGCGGCGAGCGGCTTGGCCGCATTGCGGATCTGAACGTGCCGCCGCGACTTCGCGGGCAACCGGTCCAGGAAGGCCTTGCGGTCGCCCGCGCCGGTGAAGGCGATGACGATCTTGAAGGTCGGGACATGATCGACCCACACACCCCCGAACCCGTCCGGATCGTCGCCGAGCGCCTGCTCGACGATCTGCTGTACCTCGGCCAGGGCGGCGACGCGCTCGGCCGCCTCCGCGGCCGGAACGCCATGCGCCTGGACGAGCTGGTCCACGCGCGGATCGTTCCCCTTCCCTCTTGAATTGGACTCCGTGGGGGACGGCGGCACGGCGGCCTTGGGCTGGGCCGGGCTCGCGGTCGACGAAAGCAGCCCCACAAGGACCACGGCGATGGAGAAATAGGATTTGCTCACTTACGAAACTCCTCGATTGATACTCATTACGTCTGCCGAATTGAGCCAATTCGGCCGGGCGAACGCCCGCGCCGGCCCGCCAGCCGGAGCCGTTGAGAACAAAGCGTGAATAAAACGAGTCGCCGGCGGCGTATCCTTCAATCTCGCGCCGGGATCGACGACCGAGGTGTTGCCGCCGGTGGCGTCGGTCTTCGCCGACCTCAGCCCGCCGCCGCGCCGAGCGTGCGGTCCCAGTTCCAGTAGAGCTCCCAGGCGAGCAGCGCCGCCGGCACCGCATAATGCATCCACTTCGTCCGGACCGGCGAGGAGGACGTAGAGGCCGAGCTCGGCGAGGATGGGGATCCGCGTCCACAGCGGCGCCCCCGCGGCGAAGTAGAGCCCGTGCGCGAAATAGGAGGTCTGGAAGACCGCGAACAAGGTCCGTCCCACCACACGGTCCGGAAGTTGCGCACCAGCCGGTGAAGGTCGGTGGCGATCTCGCCCAAAGTCAGGCCGATCAGGACCGAAAGCAGCCCCAGCGCATATTCGAACCCCGTCATCCGCGCCTCCTCGAGCGGGAGAGGCTCATCGAAACGGCCCGCTTGGCAACGCGGGGAGCTGACGGACCGGGCGGCGAAATTCGTGATCCGCGGGACGCTAGCGGGCCCGGCGCGTTCCCCACCCCTCGCCGGGCCGCTCGTCGGCCGGCACATGCTTGTCGACCAGCGCCCGGAAGATCGCCGACACCGCCGCCCCGCCTTGCCCATAATGGTTGAGCGTCCGCCGGGCCTCCCATCCGAACCGCTTCAGCCGAAGCTCGATCATCGTTCCGTCGGTGACCAGGTCCCCGAGGTCGCGCTCCGGATCCTCGTGAGAGAAGGCGTCCGGCCTGGGCGCCCCCACCCGCTCCGCCGCCCGCACCAGCGCCCGGTAATCCGCCTCCGGCAAGGGGGCCTGCCAGCGAGTCTCGACGTCGTAGACGTTGCAGTCGCTCCGCCTGATCAGCCGGAGGCTCTCGAGGGTCGCCTCCCCCGGCCTCGGCTGATTCGCCCGCACCACCCAGGCCCGCCCCGGATGCTCGAGCGAAGGCTCCGCCGAAAAGGCGACGCTGCTCCGCCCCTCCGGCAGCCGCGCCACCGAATCCAGAGCCGGTCCGAGCGGCTGCGGCCGCGGCGGGCAGGGTTCCTTCGCCGGCCCGGCCACCCCGGGCGCCGCCAGTGCGAGGAGAAGCAGGCCCGCCGCGATCCGTCTCATGCCCGCCGTCCCTCGGGAGGTTGCGGCCGATGAAGATGAAGGCGCCTCCAAAGGCTCGGCGCCCTTCCCCGTGCCCGGCGCCGGGGCCTCGCGCGCCTGGCGCCGGCTCACTTGGCCGGCCAGCGCGTTTGGGTCATCAGGAACACGGCCGGCTCGCGCATGTGCCGCAGCTTCGCGCACCGGCTGTAGGGCCACAGCTCGATCGGCCCGACGCCGCCGTCCCGAAGGTGCCTTTGGACCAGCCGCGCCCGCGCCTTCGCCACCCGCCGCGCCTGCGCCGACCCGTCCTCCCGCCCGGCGCAGATCGCGACGACCCAGGGCCAGTGCCGGCGGTTCTGGACGAAAGCGCCGGGGAATTCGTCGAAATAAAGCCGGTCGTCCGGCCCCGCCAGCACCGTCGAGCCCGGCTCGAAGAACAGGAAGGCATGAGGCCCGAGGCCGTGATCCGGCACCGTCAGCAGGAAAGCCAGAATGGCCGCGAGGGACTGGGGCATGGGGCTGGATATCACGTCGGGGGCGGCCCGGTCGAGGCCGCCCGAGCCGCGATCCGCGGCGCCTCCTCACCCAGGCCCGCCGACCGCCGGAAAAACGGTGACACTATACATATTTGGAGAGGCTGAACCGGCGCCGCTCCGACGCCGTCAGAGACGCTGCTCGATCCAGTCCCACATCGCCTTGGGAAGCCAGCCGCAATAAGTGCCCTCAAGCACCCGCGCGACGATGATCTTGTCGTCCGGATCCAGCCCCGCGTGGAGATCGGCGCTGATCTGCCCCGCCGACAATGGCGTCGACACGAAATATACCGATTCGAACTCCACGTCGTGAGCGTGCTGATAGGCCTCGACACGCGCGATCAGCCCCGACCGGAGCGCCTCGATCTCGGGCTTCTCCCTCGCCAGTTGCGAGTTCAGCTTCCAGGTGACCAGATAAACGCCCATGCTTGTTCTCCGCCGGTCCGGGGCGGCGCTCGGCGCCCCCGTCGCTCCCTTCGCCAGTGTCGCCGTCGTTTCCCGCCAAGGCAATCCCGCGGCCGTTGAGCCGCACCGCCGCCCTCCCCTGAACGCTCGCGGCGGCCGCCCCTTTCACAGCAGCCCCCGCTTGCGCGCGATCGCCGAGAACGTCCTGAGGATCGCCGGCCGCACCTCGTCGAGCGTCCGGGGCCGGCGCCACCGCCCCGGCCGCCGGCCGATCTCGCGCACCTGATATTGGTGGAGCTTCAAGAGCTGGATCGCGTCGGGCACCGTCATCGCGGGGAGGATCGGCCCGGGCACGTCGGCCGGAAGCGCGGGCGAGGAGAAGAGATTTTCCCCCCGCTCCAGCAGGGCCTCCTCGAGCTGGCCATAGCCCATCGCTTCCGCTTCCTCCCAGCGCCGGCCGAAGCCCGGCCAGCGCCGCCGGTGCGTGTAGGCCGATGCCTTGCTCTTCCCCGCCGCCTCGTAGGCCGCCTTGGCGTTGCACGTCGCCGCGAACACCTGGAGGAACCTTTCCTCGCTCGCCGCCGTCCACTGCCCCGCCCGGGCCCGGGCGATCTGCACCCGCCGCCCGCCGCCGCTTCCGCCGGTCCCACGCACCACCAGCTCCACCCCGTCGAGATGCCCCCACCCCTCCGGCGGCCGGTTCCCCTCCGCCTGCCGGAGCCGCGCCTGGGCGGAAGCGATCAGCCGCTCGCACTCGGCGTCGAACTCCGCATTGAGCCCCCGCTCCTTGCAAACCCAGGACCGCGAAACGCACACCCGCTCCGCCGCCAGCGTCTGGTTCCCGCAAACCTCCAGCGCCTTGAGAAACGCCCCGCGCCTTTTGTCGCTCATCTTCGCCGTCATCGCCCGCACCCCCGTGGATAGAACGAAGGGAGGATATCATGAGGTTGAACGGTCGGTATCCTTCAGCCTGCTCCAGCCCCCGGTGCCGGTGGGGGGACCTCATCGGCCTCGTCTCCGTTCACGCAAACATGGCAAGACCCACCCGCCTTCCAACCTCGTCCCTGATCCTCTTGCTGGCGGCGAGCTGCGACCGGGCGGACGAGAGCACGCCCGGTCCCGGCGCGCCGGCGCCGTCCCAGGCGGGCGTGCGCCTCGCCCTCCTGCGGCCGAGCGACGACATGCTCATGGCCGCCCTGGAAGGCGTCCTTCACGCCGAGGGCCGCTGCCTCTACATCGTCGGCGACGACAAGGCGCGAAGCCGCACCCTCCCCGCCTTCCACATCGCGGAGATAAGCTGGGACGAGCCCACCCGGACCTTGCGAGCCCGCGGCAAGACCTTCGCCTTGGGCGAGCGAGTCGTCCTCGGCGGCGGCGAGACGCCCAACCCCGCCGCCCTCGCCTGGGTCCAGCCCCCCGACCCCTCCTGCGACTCCTCGGACCTGTTCATGACGGGAACGATCGACCCGGCAAAGGCCGGGCCCGGCCGCTGACCGGAGGCGCCCCTGCCCCCTCGGCGCCGGTTTCACCCAAAGCACCAAAGAACCAAAGCCTGTCCTGAGCAGCCGCTGCGGGCGGCGGCGAAGGGGCGCCGGAGCGGACGGAGCCCCGGCCTCTTTGGTGCTTTGGGCGCGACAAATCCGGCGCAGGCCGAGCGAGAGGCGAGATCGCCTGCACCGCAAGCCGCGCCAGCCCTCGCCCGCCAACTTCCCTCCGCCCATCCTGAGCCTGCCGAAGGACCGCTTAGACTATGTCCTGTCGAGCTGGGATCGTCACCCCGGACTTGATCCGGGGTCCACCTTCTTCACCTCGCTGCCGGAGAAGTGAAAGGGTGGATGCCGGATCCAGTCCGGCATGACGAGGCGGGCCGCTTCCGTCCAGACAGGACGGACCCTGGTCTCCGTCTTCCGCGGGATCGTGATCCGCATGTATCACGACGAGCACCCGCCCCCGCACTTCCGCCCGCCAGGGTTCCGAAGCCTTCCTGGACATTGCGAACGGCCAGGTTATCCATGGCAGCCTGCCGCGCCGAGCGGCCCGCATCGAGCGCTCATGGGTGCTGGCCGACGATCCGCCGCTGAGGCGCCCGGCCGAACCGCCGATGCCGGTCACGGCGGCGATGGTGCGCTCGATCATCGTCGCCCGCTGGCTCCGCCGCGACTTCCTCGGCTTCGACGTCGGCGACCCCGAATGGGGCCTGATGCTGGAGCTCTACGCCGCCCGCCTGGAAGGCCGCCAGGTCCACCAGACCGGCCTCTCCGCCGCCGCCGGCGTCCCCCAAAGCACCGCCCTCCACCCCACCCGCCGCCTGGTAGAAGCCGGAATCTTCGCCACCAAGCCCGACCCCCGCGACGGCCGCAAGCTCCTGGTCGCCCTCACCGCCCCCGCGGCGGAGCGGATCCGCTCCTACCTCGCGGCGGCTCTGGAGATCGGCTCGCCGATGGTCTGAGCCCCCCTTCTCCCCTCTCCCGCTTTCGCGGGAGAGGAGGGGCCCAAGCGAAGCTTGGGAGGTGAGGGTCTGTACACCGGAGTCAGCAAGACCCTCACCTCCCACTGCTGCGCAGCGGGCCCCTCCTCTCCCGTAAGGACGGGAGAGGGTGGAACGAGCCCGACGATCGCTCCGAAACTATGCCAAGTTTGAATAGAATTTCCCGCTCCCTACGTCGTCGCCCATGGCGGGCTACAACGACGAACGCGACCGTCTGGAGCGCAAGCTCTGCCAGCTCCTCATCGCAGCCCGCGAAGCCGCCGGCCTCAACCAGACCCAACTCGGCAAGGCCGTCGGCCGCTCCCAGAGCTTCGTCTCCAACTACGAGCGCGCGCAGCGGCGGCTGGATCTGCCGGATCTGATCCTGGTGTGCCGGGCGATGGGGGTGGAGCCGGTGGAGCTGCTTCAGCGGCTGGATTAGCTACAGATTGATTCGAGCGTTAATCCAGTCCCAAACGGTCGGCAGGAGGCGCCCTTGATGGGTGCTCGGCACTAGCTTGGTAACAACGAGTCGGTCGTTGCTATCCAGCTTCGTCTCGAGATCCGCAGATACTTGGTCTGCCGACCAGTCGGTCGATACGAACCGGACTGAGTCTAAGCCTGGGTCCCTGATACTCTGGTACCGGTCGAGATGCGCAATGAACGCTACGCGCGCCGCCGGATAGTTCGGCTTCTCCCGGTTGAGGTCCCAAGTGACGACGTAAACGGCCATGGCCTTGCCTTATCATCTGACGAGTTGAGTGCCAACGCAAGCCGCACCTCAGGCTGCTCCCGGCTTACTCCCCCAGCCCCTTTACCGCCAATCGCCGAAGCGCCTCCGGCCGCGAAGGCAGGTCCGGTTGCTCGCGACGCCATTCATCGATCCGCTTAGAAGGTCGGGTTGTACGCGAGTCCCGATGAACGTTCCGGTCTGCTCCGGCCGCTTCCTCCGAAGGTTCGTGTTATCGCGACTTGTATCGTTCACTGACAAGTGTTCTCGACCGCTCGAGAGGAGAGGAAGCGGCAACTTCCTCTGCCCCGATCACCACCTGCTCCCGAGTGAGAAAACGCGGGGGAAGCAGCGCGGCTAGGTTGCTGCGCAGCCTTCGTGCCTTCGTGGGCTTTGTGCGAACCAAACATTAAGGCCTCGACATCGCTGCGAGGCGTATCCGATTTTGGGAGACGTCTAAGCCCCGACTATTCTGCAGCCCATGGGTGCCCCTTCGATTGTCATCGACGACACCGCCGAATTCCGCCGCTGGCTGCGCTCGCTCCGGGACGCTCGTGCCCGGGCGCGAATCCTCAAGAGCATCGACCACCTTTCACTGGGGCATTTCGGCAACACGAAATCGGTAGGCGGCGGGATCAGCGAGCTACGCGTGGACTATGGCCCCGGCTACCGTATCTATTTCACCCGGCGAGGAGAGCGCCTGATCCTGCTCGCCTACGGAGGTGACAAATCACGGCAGAGAACCGATATTGTCCGTGCGCGTGAAATCGCCGCTTCATGGGAGCCCGATCATGGGGATTGAAACGAGCCGCTGGGACACGGCCGACTTCCTCGACAGTCCCGAAGCCATACTTGCCTACGTCGAAGCGGTGTTCGAGGACGGCGATCCCGAGCTGATCGCGCTCGCGCTGAACAATGTCGCGCGCGCCAAGGGTCTCCCTCAAGACGCACTGACCGCGCAAAGCGATATCGCCTCGGTGATCCGGACGCTCAAGGCCCTGGGGCTCGAACTGACCGCCAAGGCTGCCTGATCAGCGGGTAACTCGAAGCCCCTTCGCGCCCTTCGCGTTCCCTCGCGTGAATCAAAAAAGGCCCCGCGGTCGCCCGCGAGCCCTTTGTGTTTCTAGTGATTGAGCGGCAAAGGCCGAGCTTCCACCCTCCACCGCCGAGATTGGCGCTCCCCGCGCGGGCCGCGGTCCCGGATCGGTTTCAGTAACCCGGTAGCCAGGGCTCCGCCTCGAGAGAGGCGATGTCGCCGCGGGAAAGGCTGGTCATCAGCTCGATCACCTTGGCTCGCGGGACATCGACCAGGTGGCGGGACGGACCCTCTCCGGTCGCCAGTTCGAAGGCGACATAGCCACCCCGCATTATTCCAAGGGCCCACTCACTTTCGTGCACGACCGAGACGGAGCCATGCTCCAGGTCCTCAGGCCGCTCCTCGAGCTCGTCGAGCAGGGGCGCGAAGGACGAGCATGGGGGATCGCTCTCGCATTCGCCCCAGCGATGATAAACGATAAAGCTCACCGCCGCTTCCTCTCCCGATCCGCGAGGAAGAGCAAGGCCGGAGCTCCGGGTAAACAGTGACAGAATACATTTACCCCCGGCAGCGCTGCCTCTTCGCCCGCACGGTGACGGGTAAATGCATAGGCCCTCGTTTAAGGCCTGGCTCCTTCGCGCCCTTCGCGTCCTTCGCGTGAACCAAACAAAAAGGCCCCGCATCGCTGCGGGGCCTTTCCTGTCTCTCAATCGTCACCCCGGACTTGATCCGGTGTCCATCCGGCTTCCTCCCTGAGAAAGAAGGTGGATGCCGGATCAGGGTTCCCATCAAAGTACTACTTTGATGGGGTCCCTCCGTCCGGCATGACGGGTTAGGGTCAGTCGTCGTCGCGGGTCAGGAAAGCCGGGGCGAATTCGGGCTCCGGCCCGTCGTTGCGCTCCGGGCGGTGCTCGCGCTCGCGGCGGGGGCCGCGGTCGCTTCGGCCTTCGCCGCGCTCGCCGCCGCCGCCTCGGCGCTCTGGCGCCGCCGCTACGCGTGCGCTACCACTGGATTTCGCCGTCGATGCACAGCGGACCCTGCACGTCGACGCGATATTGGGTGACATAGCCCCACACCAACTTGGCGCCGACATTCATCCCGTAGTCGAGCTTCTCGCAATAAGGCGTGGCATAGCCGACCTGGGTCTGATGCGTGGCGTCGCTGTAGATGTAGACGTACAACGTATATTCGCTGTCCTGGGCGCTCGCCGGATAGCTCATTCCCAAAGCAAGCGTAGCCATTGCGGCATAAGTAAAGATGCGCTTCATCATCCTCTCCTTTTCCTTCCACGGAAACGTGTCGTGCAAGTTAAAGAAGAATGACGTCCGGGACAAAGAAGAGCGGATCCGAATCGGACCGAGTTCGCTCAAGAGCGGCCGAAAAGCCGAGCCGGTCTCACGCGATGCCGCGAAGCTCCAGAGGCACCAGACCATGCAGGAGACCCGGCCACTTGGTGCCTTAGTGCCTTTGTGCGAGCCAAAAAAAGGCCCCGCATCGCTGCGGGGCCTTTCCTGTCTCTCAATCGTCACCCCGGACTTGATCCGGGGTCCATCTGGCTTCCTCCCTGAGAAAGAAGGTGGATGCCGGATCAGGGTTCCCATCAAAGTACTACTTTGATGGGGTCCCTCCGTCCGGCATGACGGGTTAGGATTTAATCGTCGTCGCGGGTCAGGAAAGCCGGGGCGAACTCCGGCTCGGGGCCGTCGTTGCGCTCGGGACGATCCTCGCGCTCGCGGCGCGGGCCGCGGTCGCCGCCTTCGCCGCGCGGGCCGCGATCGCGGTCGCCGCCACGGGCGCCGCCACCGCCGCCGTCGCGACGGGGACCACGGTCCCTGCCGCCGCCGCCGCCCCGGTCGCCTCGGCCTTCGCCGTCGCGCCTGGGGCCGCGGTCGCCGCCGCCGCTGCGCGGGCCGCGATCGCGGTCGCCGCCTTCGCGGGGAGGACGGGTGTCCTCCAGCTCGGCGCCGGTCTCCTGGTCGACGACGCGCATCGACAGGCGGACCTTGCCGCGCTGGTCGATCTCGAGGACCTTGACCTTGACTTCCTGGCCTTCGGAAAGGGCGTCGGACACGCGCTCGACTCGCTCCGACTTGATCTCCGAGACGTGGACGAGGCCGTCCTTGCCGCCCATGAAGTTCACGAAGGCTCCGAAATCGACCAGGTTGACGACCTTGCCGGTATAGACCTTGCCGACCTCGGGCTCCTCGACGATGCCCTGGATCCAGCGGCGGGCCGCCTCGATCTGGGAAACGTCGGAGGACGAGATCTTGACGATCCCCTCGTCGTCGATGTCGACCTTGGCGCCGGTGGTGGCGACGATCTCGCGGATGATCTTGCCGCCGGTGCCGATGATGTCGCGGATCTTGGTCTTGTCGACCTGCATCGTCTCGATCCTCGGCGCGTGGGCGCTGAGCTCGCCGCGGACTTCGCCCATCGCCTTCGCCATTTCGCGAAGGATGTGGGCGCGGCCCTCATTGGCCTGGTCGAGGGCGATGCGCATGATCTCCTCGGTGATCCCGGCGATCTTGATGTCCATCTGGAGCGAGGTGATGCCCTTCTCCGTCCCGGCCACCTTGAAGTCCATGTCGCCGAGATGGTCCTCGTCGCCGAGGATGTCCGAGATCACCGCGAAGTCCTTGCCTTCCAGGATCAGGCCCATGGCGATCCCGGAGACCGGGCGGGTGATGGGCACGCCCGCGTCCATGAGGGCGAGGCAGCCGCCGCACACCGTCGCCATCGACGAGGAGCCGTTCGACTCGGTGATGTCGGAGAGGACCCGGATCGTGTAGGGGAATTCCTCGTGGCTGGGCAGGACCGGGTGGAGCGCCCGCCAGGCGAGCTTGCCGTGACCGACCTCGCGCCGCCCCGGAGCGCCGAAGCGCCCGACTTCGCCGACCGAATAGGGCGGGAAGTTATAGTGGAGCATGAAGCGGGTGTAGGAGAGGCCCTCCAGCCCGTCGATCATCTGCTCGGCGTCCTTGGTGCCGAGCGTGGTCGTGCAGATCGCCTGGGTCTCGCCGCGGGTGAACAGCGCCGAGCCGTGGGTGCGGGGGAGGAAGCCGACCATCGCGTCGATCGGACGGACGGTCCTGGTGTCGCGGCCGTCGATGCGCACGCCTTCCTTGAGGATTGCGCCGCGGACGATCTCCGCCTCCAGCTTCTTCACCAGCTTGAGGGCGCCGAGATAGCCGGCGGGGTCCGAGGCTTCCATGTCGGCCAGGCCTTCGCGGGCCTTGGCGCGGGCTTCGTTGATCGCGGTCTGGCGCTGCTGCTTGTCGGTGAGCTTGTAGGCCGCGGCGAGGTCGGTGCCGATGAGGCCGCGAAGCTTCTCCTTGATCGCCTTGGTGTCGGTCGGCTCTTCGAGCTCCCACGGGTCCTTGGCGGCCTTCTCGGCGAGGCCGATGATGCCCTGGATGACCGGCTGGATCGAGCGGTGGGCGAACATGACGGCGCCGAGCATGACGTCCTCGGAAAGCTCCTTGGCCTCCGATTCGACCATCATCACGGCATTGTGGGTGCCGGCGACGACGAGGTCGAGCTCGCCTTCCTTGATCTGGTCCTGGGTCGGGTTGAGGATATAGTCGCCCTCGGCATAGCCGACGCGGGCGGCGGCGATCGGGCCCATGAACGGGATCCCGGAGAGGGTCAGGGCGGCGGAAGCGGCGATCATCGCCACCACGTCCGGCTCGTTCTCGCCGTCATAGGACATGACGTGGGCGATCACGAGGACCTCGTTGTAGAAGCCCTCCGGAAACAGCGGCCGGATCGGCCGGTCGATGAGGCGGCTGGTGAGAGTCTCCTTCTCGGTGGCGCCGCGCTCGCGCTTGAAGAAGCCGCCGGGAATGCGTCCCGCGGCCGAGAATTTTTCCTGATAGTGCACGGTCAGCGGGAAGAAATCCTGCCCCGGCTTGACGTTCTTCGCAGCGGTCACCGCGCAAAGGACGACGGTCTCGCCGAGAGTCGCGAGCACCGCGCCGTCGGCCTGCCGGGCAACCCGGCCCGTTTCGAGAGTGAGCGTCTTGCCGCCCCACTCGATTTCAACTTTCTTCATGTCGAACAT
>DASVTN010000045.1:0-29192 GCA_036387555.1 Allosphingosinicella sp.
CTTCACCGTCGAATGTTAGCGCTCGGGCTCCGGCGCTCCCGCCGCCATCCTTTCCCAGAGTGATCCCCGAATGAACGCGTCCCGCTCCGAGCAGATCGTGGTCGTCGGCCTCGGCTATGTCGGCCTGCCGCTCGCCGTCGCGCTGGCGAGAAGCCACAGCGTCGTCGGCCTCGACATAGACGAGCGCCGGGTGGAGGAGCTCAGGCTCGGGATCGACCGGACCCGCGAGGTCGATAGCGAGACGCTCTCGGCCTCGCCGCTGAGGCTGACCAGCCGGGCCGCCGACGCCGCCGGGGCGGACATCTACATCGTCACCGTCCCAACCCCGGTCGACGGCGACAACAATCCGGATCTCGGCCCGGTGATCGGCGCCACCCGCGGCCTCGCCACCCTTCTCGATTCGTCGCGAAAGCCGATCGTCGTCTACGAAAGCACCGTCTACCCCGGAGTGACGGAGGACGTGTGCGGGCCGCTCATCGAGGAGGTCTCGGGGCTCCGGCGCGGCCGCGACTTCTTCCTCGGCTACTCGCCCGAGCGGATCAATCCCGGCGACCGCGAGCATACGGTGGACCGGATCGTGAAGGTCGTCGCCGGCGAGAACGAGGCGGTGACGGAGCGCCTCGCGGCCCTCTACGGAGCCGTGACCAGCGCCGGGGTCTTCCGGGCGGCGTCGATCAAGACGGCGGAGGCCGCGAAGGTCATCGAGAACGCCCAGCGCGACATCAACATCGCCTTCATGAACGAGATCACCAAGATCTTCTCGAGGCTCGACATCTCCATCTGGGACGTGCTCGCCGCCGCCGGCACCAAGTGGAACTTCCTGCCCTTCCAGCCCGGGCTGGTCGGAGGCCACTGCATCGGAGTCGATCCTTACTACCTCAGCTATTGCGCCCAGCAGAACGGCCTCGACCCCAACGTCATCCTCGCCGGCCGCTCGACCAACGACGCGATGGGCGCCTGGGTCGCGGACGGCGTTCATGAACGCCTCGGGCGTCCGGGAAGCGCGCTCGTCATGGGCCTCGCCTTCAAGGAGAACGTGCCCGATCTGAGGAACAGCCGGGTCATCGACGTCGTCCGCCGCCTGCAGGCGCTCGGCCACGAGGTGACGGTCCACGACCCTCTCGCCGACGCCGCCGAGGCCCGCCACGAATATGGGGTGGACCTCGCCGCGGACGCTTTCGACAGGCGCTACGACCTGGTCCTCGTGGCCGTGCCCCACG
This sequence comes from Allosphingosinicella sp., assembly GCA_036387555.1. Lineage (GTDB taxonomy): Bacteria > Pseudomonadota > Alphaproteobacteria > Sphingomonadales > Sphingomonadaceae > Allosphingosinicella. Next base: position 1,221 of record DASVTN010000045.1, read on the forward strand.
CCGCTTATGCCGCCCTGGACGACATGGAGCTGGCGGCGCTGGTCGCCGAAGGCGGCCTGCTGGCCGACCTGAAGAACCTCTACAAGGGCCGCGACCTGCCCGGCGTCGAGCGCTGGACGCTGTAGCATTCCGAGGCGAGGGCCTGAAGGTGCTATTGATAATCAGTCGCAACTGACCTAGCCGGGGTCATGACCCGATCCCGCCTCCGCCGACTCTGGTTCCAGATCCACAAGTGGATCGGCCTCGCGCTCGCCTTGCTGATCATCCCCATCTCCCTCAGCGGCTCGGCCCTCGTCTGGCACGACTGGCTTGACGAGAGGCTCAACCCGGAGCGCTCCGCGACGGCCGCGCCCGCTCTCCCGCCTTCCGCTTACGCCGCCGCGGCGCGGCGCCTCGCGGCTCCGGGCGAGCGGCTTGCCGCGCTCGCCTTTCCGCACGGGCACGGGCACGGACCGGTCGTGGCGACGCTGGCGCGGCCGCCGAAGCCGGGCGGAGGCCGGGCCGTCCGCACCCTCCTCCACCTCGATCCGGCCGACGCCAGCCTGCTCGACCGCTCGGCGAGCGACGAGGGCGTGGTCCGCGTGCTCCACGTCCTCCACGGCTCGCTGATGGTTCCGGGCGTCGGCCGCCAGATCGTCGGCTGGGTCGGCGTGGCGATGCTCCTTTCCTCCCTCACCGGCCTGTGGCTCTGGTGGCCGCTGAACGGCCGCTTCACGCGCGGGCTGCGCTGGAGGAGGAGACCGGCGCTGAGCGCCAACCTTCATCATCAAGGCGGCTTCTGGATCGCCGTTCCGCTGGCGATGCTGTCGTTCACCGGCGCCTGGATCTCCTTCCCCGCCTTTTTCGCGAGCCTGTCCGGCGACCCGGCCGGACCGTCGCCCGCCGACCGGATGCGGCGAATGGCGGCGCAGCCCGCGGCGGAGACGAGGCTGAGCGCGGATGCCGCGCTTGCGGCGGCCCGCCCCCTGGCCGCCGGCGCCCCCGCCAGCCTGACCTGGCCGACGGCGCCGGAGATGAAATGGAAGGTCTCCTTCCGAAGCGAGGTCGGACCGGCCGACGTGAGCCTCGACGACCGCACCGGCGCGGCCTCCCCGCCCAGGCCGCCGCAGCCGGAAACCACGGCCCGGCTGATGCGCAGGCTCCACGACGGCACCGGCATGGGGCCGATCTGGCAGACGATCATCTTCATCGGCGGGATCGTTCCTGCCCTGCTCGCGGTGACGGGCATCCTGATGTGGCTTCGCGCCCGGCGAAGGAAGGCGGCCGGGCAGAGGCCGGAGGCGTCCTAGCCGCTCCGCTTGAGAAGAAGCGGGCGGGAAGCTACGCCCCGGCCGCATGACCGCGCTCGCAGGCTATTGGGATCTCGGCCGGGGCGAGGAGCCGCTGGGAGCCTGCCGGCGGATGCTGGAGACCCAGAGCATCTACGGCGCCGTCCCGCTCGCCAGCCGCGCCCGGGGGCCGATCGCCCTCGGCAAGAGATTGTACCCGACGTTGCCGGAAGACTCCTTCGACGAGGGGGTGGCGAACGGCGGCAACGGCCGCTGGTCGATGGTCGCCGACGTCCGGCTCGACGATCGCGAGGGGCTCGCCGCTTCGCTCGGCCTTCCCGGCCCGCAGGCGCGGCGGATGTCGGACGCCGCGTTGGTCATGGCCGCGGTCGAGCGGTGGGAGGAGGAGGCGATCGGCCGGCTCGCCGGGGATTTCGCGATCGCGCTGTGGGACTCGAGCCGCGAGCGGCTCCTCCTCGCCCGGGACATATTGGGGCAGCGGCCGCTCCACTGCCACCGATCCGGCGGCTTCTTCGCCTTCGCCTCGATGCCGGGCGGCCTGCTCGCGCTCGAAGGCCTGCCCTCCGGGCCGGACGAGGATGCCCTGGCCTCCTTCCTCGCGATGATGCCGCCTCAAGGCAATCGCAGCTTCTTCCGCGGAGTCGAGCGCGTGCAGCCCGGCGAGTTGCGCATCGTCTCTGCCGGCGGAGCCGAATCGCGACGGCACTGGGCCTTCTCCGGCCGCCGGCTTCAGTTGAAACGAAGCGAGGATTATGTCGAAGCGGTGCGCGAGGCGCTCGACCGGGCGGTGCGATCCCGGCTCCGCGGAGCAGACGGACGGATCGCCGCGCATCTCAGCGGCGGCCTGGACAGCGGCGCGGTGGCGGCGACGGCGGCGCGGCTCCTTCCGGGGGGGCAGGTCGACGCCTTCACCGCGGTTCCGGGACCGACGCGATTCGAGCGCCATGGCCGCTTCGCCGACGAGGGTGCCCATGCGGCAGCGGTCGCGGCGCTCTATCCGAACATGGAGCATGTCCTCGTCCGGACCGCCGGCCGCTCCCCGATCGCGGCGCTGGACCGTAATTTCGACTTATACCAGGCGCCCGTGCTCAACCTTTGCAACTTCACCTGGGGCGAGGCGATCGCCGAGGCCGCCCGCGAGCGCGGCAACAAGGTCCTACTCATCGGCCAGGTCGGCAACTTCACTCTCACCCACACCGGAATGGACCTTCTGCCCGGGCTGCTCGCGAGTGGGCGGCTGATCCGGCTGGCGAGACAGGCCCTCGACCTCAGGCGCGGCGGCCTGCGGCTGGAGAGCGTCGCTGCGCAGACCCTGTGGCCCTTCCTTCCGCCGCGCCTTTGGCGGATGATCAATCGCCTCCGCGGCCGCCGGGTGGGGGCCGGAGCCGGCGAGAACAGCCTGCTCAACCCAGATTTGGGCGAGGCGATGGTGAAGCGGCTGGCGGACGGCATGGCGCGAGCCGGCGCCGGGCCGAGCCTCGGGGCCGGTTTCCGGCTGGCGGCGCTTGCGGCCAGCGAATTCGGCAATTTCCGGCAAGGCGCGCTGGCCGGCTGGGGCCTGGACGTCCGCGATCCGACCGGCGACCGCAGGCTGATCGAAATCTGTCTGGCGATCCCCTCCGAAGTCTATCTCGAGGGCGGAATACCGCGAGGGCTCGCCCGGCGGGTGCTTGCCGACCGGCTCCCGCCTCTCGTCGTCGGCGAAATCCGCAAGGGATTCCAGGGCGCGGACTGGCATGAAGGGCTGCTCGCGCATTGGGACTCGGTGCGGAGCGAAGTCGGAAGGATCGCCGCGGCGCCAGGCGCTCCGCGGCTCCTCGATACCGCGCGTATGATCGCGCTGGCGGAAGCGCCGACGCTTCGCGACTGGGATTCGGACGAGGCTCACGCCCACTATCGGATGGCCCTTCTGAAGGGAATCTCGGCGGGCCATTTTCTTCGCCGTGCGCAGGGCGCGTCCGGCACGGAGGAGCTTCTATGAGGTTGCAGCGCGCGCACGAAACTCTTACCGAGGCGGACGAAGTCGATCAGGAGGCCTTTGTGACCAGTAAAGCGAGCGGCGAGATCGTCCGGATGTCCAATTCAGGAAAGCGCAAGTGGATCGCCCCGGAGATCGAGATCGCCTCGGCCCGGGGCGCGAACGGGTCCTTCAGCAGGTCCGGAAGCCTCGACTACAATTTGTATTCCTGACCGGCACAAGCCTATCGGCTCCGGCCGGCTGAACACTTGAAACAGGCTCCACTCTTCAGGGCCGTCGCCGTCCAGGCGGCGGCAAGGGGAGAAGCCGTGTCCCTCCTTTCCCCGGAGACGGGAGACAGGATCGTGCTGCGCGGCACCGCCCGGCGGATCTGGGAGCGGCTGGAATATCCCGCAAGCCTCGCGGAAGTGGAGGCCGCGCTCCGCGCCGAGTTCGACGCTCCGGAGGAAGCCATCGGCGAGTCGGTGTCGCCCGCCGTCGCCGACCTGATCCGCCTGGGCCTCGTGGAGCAGGTTCCGGGAACGGATCGGAACCCGTTGCGGAACCGCTATCTGTCGCTTCTCAAGCGTGCCCTCGCCAATCTTATCTACCCGGAGCTGGAGCTTCAGCTCGACTTGCTCGACCGGCGCCCCGACGGCCTATCCGGAACTGAGCTGCAGCGCTTCCGGAGGGACATCGCCGAGCGGGCGCCGGAAAGCTTCGCCAGGCTGTTAGGGGCCAAGCTGGAGGGCACCGGGCCGCTCCGCTTCGCCCACACCATGATCGGCCTCTTCCGGCTCTCCAACATCGAACGGTGCGTGGAGCGCCTCTTTGCGGAGCGCGTCCCCGGCGACTTTCTCGAGGCGGGCGTTTGCAAGGGGGGGGCGGCGATCTTCATGCGCGGGCTGCAGGTCGCGCACGGCGAGCCGGAGCGGAAAACCTACCTGGTCGATTCCTTCCGGGGAGTGCCGCCGTCGGACCATGCGCGCGACGCGGAATACGGCCTCCACTTCGAGGAAGCCCGGCTCCCCTGGCTGGCCTGCGGCGAGGAGGCGGTTCGGGAGCATTTCTCGCGCTACGATCTGCTCGATACCAACGTCGAGTTCGTGAAAGGTTGGCTGGCCGAATCGCTGCCGGGCGCGACGATAGGCCCGCTCGCGCTGCTGCGAATCGACGTCGACCTCTACAGCTCGACCCTCGAATGCCTCGACCTCCTCTACGACAAGGTGGTCCCGGGGGGATTCGTGATCGTCGACGATTACGGCTTCCTGCGATGCTGCCGCGACGCGGTCGACGAATTCCGCGCGCGGCGTGGAGTGACCGAGCCGATCCGGTGGGTCGACGGCTCCGGAATCTACTGGCGCAAGGAAAATCAGTGACCCTGATTTCGGTGGTCATGCCGGTTCTGAATGCGGGGCCATGGCTGGGCGAGTCGATCGATTCCATCCTGGCCCAGACGCATCAGGCGCTGGAGCTCCTCGTCGTCGACGATGGGTCGAGCGACGACAGCCGCGAGGTCGCGGCGGCGGCGGCGGCGGGCGACGGCAGGGTAAGAACGCTTCACCTCGATCCCCTGCCCGGCAACACGAGCAGCGCCCGCGCCGCCAATGCCGGGATCGCCGCCGCCCGGGGCAGCTTCATCGCCCGTATGGACGGCGACGACATCGCCCTTCCCGACCGCCTCCGGCGCCAGCTGGCCTTTCTCGAGGAACGGAAGCTCGACGCGTGCGGCGGCCTTGCTCAGGCCTTCGGAAGCGATGAGCGGCATTATTGGTATCCGGAGAGCAGGGAGGGGATCGAGCGCGAGCTGCTCTTCCGAGTCGGCATCCTCCACCCGACGCTGCTGGCCAGGGCCGGGCTGATGCGGGAGCACCCTTATCTCGAGGGCGCGTCGCACGAGGATTATGAATGGCAGACCCGGGTCTGCGCCACCTCCGCCCGGCTCGGCAATCTGCAGGAAGTCGTGCTTCGCCACCGGACCCATCCGGAGCAGGCGCATGTGCGGCACGCAGCCCTCTTCCTGCGGGACCTTCGCCAATATCGCTTCCGCCACCTGATGCGGATTTTCCCGGGCACACGGCCGGACGATTATCAAGCGCTGGGCGCGGTGGCGGAGAAGGTGCCGATCGCCGACCGCGCGGATCTGGAAGCGGCGCTCGCCTGGCTGGTCCGGCTGGCCGACGTGGAGGAGGAAGCGCTGACCGGAGCCATGGCCTATCGCTGGACCCAGGTCTGCGACCGCTCCGGCCTGGGTGCCGGGGACCCGCTTCGACCGCGCTTCGAGGAAGCGATGGCGGAGCGGGCGGGGGCGTGAGGCGCTATCGCGCCTACGGGCTCGACGTCGCGTCCGATCGCGCGCTGCCGCTGCGTCCTTCCAGGTCCGAGGCGGAGCCCTGCCTGACGATCGCCTGTGCGGATCGCGGCCCCGCCCAGCCCCCGTCAGGGCAGGGCCGGCGCGAGCTGGTCCGCTCCGGCGCGGACTGGACCTTGCGCTACGACAACCGCGAAGGCGGGTGGATGGCCTTCGACTATTCCTCCGGGAAGCGCCGTCTGCTCGTTTCCGGGAGCGTCGAGTGGGAGGTGCTGGAAGGCCCGCTCACGGGGCTCGTCTTCGGGGTGAAGCTTCGGCTCGAAGGGGCGAGCCTGCTCCACGGCGCCTGCCTTCGGATCGGCGGCCGGGCGGTCGCGATCCTCGGCGGCTCAGGACACGGCAAGTCCACCCTGGCGGCGGCCTCGGTAGCGCTCGGTGCGGAGCTGCTCACCGAGGATCTGCTCCTGCTCCGGCGCGGCCCGCACGGCTTCGAGGCGGAGCCCGGGGCGACGACGCTTCACCTGCTCGCCGATTCCCACCGGCATCTGGCGGCCCGCCTGCCGCCCGCCGGGGACGGGACGAGCGTCAACGGCGACGGCAAGGTCCGGCTGGTCCTGCCTGGAAGCTGCGCCGAGCCGGTTCGACTTTCCGCACTCTACATATTGGAGCCGCCCGGCGCCGGCGACGGCACCCGTCTTCAGCGGCTTTCCGGAACCGACGCGATCGGGCGGCTGGCGGGGCAGCTTTACGGAAGCGCCTGGATCAGTCCGCTCGGCTCCGGCGACCTCGCCTTCTGCGCCCGGGTGGCCCGCGAGGTGCCGGTCTTCGCGCTGTCGCGGCCATGGGCGCTGGAAGGCGTGCTGGAAACGGCGGAGCTGGTTCGAACCCATGCACCCGCCGAGCCGAGGCAGCGCGCGGACCCGTCATCCCGGACTTGATCCGGGATCCATCGGCAAGACCCGCGCAGAACGACTTGTGCGGTGTTCATCGATCCCGGCTTTCGCCGGGGTGACGCGGCTTTTCAGACGCCGTGATAGGCGCGGTACCACTCGACGAAGCGGGGCACGCCCTCGTCGATCGTGGTGGCGGGCTTGAAGCCTAGGTCGCGCTCGATCGCGCTGATGTCGGCATAGGTGTCGCGGACGTCGCCGGGCTGCATCGGCATGAGCTTCTTCTCCGCCTTGCGCCCGCAGGCCTCCTCGATGAGGCCTATCATCCGCGTCAGCTCCTCGGAGCGATGATTGCCGATGTTGTAGACCCGGTGCGGGCCGCGGCTCCCGCCGGCCTTGGTCTCGCCGTCGTCGGGCGGCGGGTTGTCCAGAGCGGAGACGACGCCGGTGACGATGTCGTCGATGTAGGTGAAGTCGCGCCGCATATTGCCTTCGCCGAAGACCTGGATAGGCTCGCCGGCGAAGATCGCCTTGGTGAACAGCCACATCGCCATGTCCGGCCGGCCCCACGGGCCGTAGACGGTGAAGAACCTGAGGCCGGTCTGCGGAAGGCGGTAGAGATGGGCGTAGGTCTCGCTCATCAGCTCGTCCGCCTTCTTGGTCGCGGCATAGAGGGAAAGCGGATGGTCGACCCGGTCCTCCACCCGGAACGGCAGGGTGTCGTTGCCGCCATAGACGGACGAGGATGAAGCGTAGACGAGATGCTCGCTTGCCCGGCCGCGGGCGATCTCCATCAGGTTGAGGTGGCCGACCAGGTTGGACTGGACATAGGCCCGGGGGTTCTCGATCGAGTAGCGCACCCCCGCCTGGGCGCCGAGGTGGACGATCCGGTCGAACTCGACCCCGTCCAGCGCCCGCTCGAGCCCCTCGGCGTCGGCGAAGTCGGTCTCGATCGAGGTGAAGCCTCCGCCATGATCCCGGCGAAGCTTTGAATCGCGGTCGCGCTTCAGCGAGACGCTGTAATAATCGTTGAAATTGTCGATCCCGACGACCTCGTCTCCCCGCGAGAGGAGGCGGACGGCGACGTGGTGGCCGATGAACCCGGCCGCGCCGGTGACGAGAATCTTCATGGATGGTCCCTGCCGCCCCGGCGGCGATGCGATGGATGAGGAAGTCCGCGCCCCTTAGAGGCGCGGCCTCTGGAAGCCAAGCCGAGTCGCCGCCGTCTCCGGGTCAGGCCGCCGCGGCGGCGTCCGCCTCGCGGGCCTGGAGGAACCAGCGGTCCTCGCCTTCGAGGCCGATGGCGGTGAGCGTCCCGGAGCGGTAGGCGCCGGTATCGACGGCGATCCGGTTGGGATGCTCCTCGACGCGCTCGACGATGGTATGGCCGTGCACGACGATGACTCCGTGGTCGCTGCGATCGTCCAGAAAGCCTTCGCGGATCCACCGCAGGTCCCGGCTGACCTGCTTGTCGAGCGCGACCCCGGGCCGGATGCCGGCATGGACGAACAGATAATCGCCGAACCGGAAGCTGTCGTGCATCTCTTCGAGGAACCGGACGTGGCTTTCCGGCACCTGCTGGACCAGCCGCTCCATGATCGCCGCCGGAGTCGCGTTCAGCATCCAGCCGCTGCTGAGGCCGTAGCTCTGCGAGCATTCCGTGCCGCCGTAGGCGAGCCAGTGCTGGATGGTGGAATCGTCGCCGCCGAGGACAGCGAGGAAGAACTCCTCGTGATTGCCCTTGAGGAAGACGTTGCGGGCGAATTGCGGCGGCCGGTCGACGAGCAGGTCGACCACTCCGCGGCTGTCCGGTCCGCGGTCGACCAGGTCGCCCAGGAAGACCAGCCAGGTCTTCGCGGGCCCGCGCCGGGCATTGTCCTCCTCGATGCGCGCGAGGAGATCGACCAGGAGGTCGAGCCGGCCGTGGATGTCGCCGATCGCATAGGCGCGGCCGCCCGGCGTGCCGCTTCGGCCGCGGGAGGTGCGGCTCTTCGAGAACAGGCGACTCAACACTGACGGCTACTCCGGAACGTTCGGCGCCGATATTTGGTGTTTTCCCGCAGTTGCAAGCTTTTAGCCGCGCAAAGCGTCGGACTCTGGACGGCGAGCGAGAAATAAGCTAAGCGGCGCAAAGAGATAAAGGCAGCTCGCCCTGGTAGAGCGGTGTCGGCGCCCTTTCCACAGGGAGGGGTGTGCGCCGAATCGGCGCATGGGCTGTTCCACGGAAGCCATGAATTGTGTAGAGGGCCCCGGCCCCCGAGCGGAGAAAGATGAACATGCGAGCGTTTCGGCATGAAGAGCGTAGCTTTTCCTTTTCGGGTTTGATCGCGGGAGCGCTGCTTGCGGTCGCCGCCCTGGCGACGACGGGCTGCGCAAGCCGCGGCGGCTCCGTCCCCTACGATGCGAAGCTCGACGCTCCCGACACGCAGGGCCAGGTGGTGGCGAACGCCTCGCACCCGATCGGCGCCCTCGACACGATCACCGTTTCCGTCTTCCAGGTCGAGTCGCTCTCCGGCGACTACAAGGTGGATGCCCAGGGCAGGATCGATTATCCGCTGCTCGGCTCGGTCCAGGCGCAGGGGCGCACGACCCAGGAGCTGCGCCAGCAGCTCGCCGCCAGCCTCGGCCAGAAGTACCTGCAGTCGCCCAACGTCCAGATCGCGATCAAGGAACGGGCGGAGCAGACGATCACGGTGGACGGCTCGGTCCGCAACCCGGGTCAGTTCATCGTCAAGGGTCCGACCACCCTGCTCCAGGCCGTCGCCATGGCGAAGGGAACGACCGAAGACGCCAATCCCTCGCGGATCATCGTCTTCCGCACGATTCGCGGCGAGAAGATGGCCGGCGCATACGATCTTCAGGACATCCGCCGCGCCAGGGCGGAGGATCCGGTGATCTACGGCAACGACATCATCATCGTCGACGGCAGCCGCGCCCGTCAGTTGTACCGCGAGCTCATGGGCTCGCTCCCGCTGCTCTCCATCATACGCCCCTTCTAAGGGCGGCTCGGCTCAACACAGGATTCCACGATCATGAACAATCATGGGGGATATCTCCCGAACCAGGGCGCGGGCCCCATCCTGCCCTTTGATCCGAGCAGCCGGCTGCCGGCGCATACCGGCCTCACCGACGTCGCCTTCGGGCGGCCGGCCAAGTCCGAATCCCGTTTCGACATCAACGAGATCTGGCGGATAATCGCCAAATGGTGGTGGCTGATCACGGCCATCGCCGTGACCTGCCTGCTCGCCGCGATCGTCATCTCCTTGATGATCACGCCGCAATATCGCGCCCAGGCGACCATCGAGGTCAATCCGGAGGGCGTCCAGGTCGTCGGCAAGGACATAGGCGACATCCAGCCGAGCAGCGCGGATGACCGCGGGTTCATCAACACCCAGGCCGGGCTCCTCAAGAGCCGCTCGCTCGCTGAGCGGGTGGCGCGCAGCACCAATCTGGCGAATGACGAGAAATTCGTCTCCCAGGAGCAGCCGCGGCAGGCGCGCGAGAATGCCGTCGCCGGAATGGTCCAGGGCGCCGTGACCATCTCGCCGCAGCGCGACAGCCGGCTGATCGCCATCGCGATCGAGAGCCCCGATCCGGTGCTCGCCGCCAAGCTCGCCAATGCTTATGCCGACAGCTTCATCCAGTCGAACATGGAGCGGCGTTACGAGGCGACCTCCTACGCCCGCAACTTCCTCCAGCAGCGCATCGCCGCGGTGAAGGGCAAGCTCGAGGAGACCGAGCGGGCGCTTGTCGACTATGCCCAGAAGCAGGGGATCATCACCCTCGCGGTCGACACCGGCGGCGCCGGCAGCGTCCGGCAGGAGCAGTCGATCGACGCCGCGACCCTCGTCCAGAACAACAATGCCCTGGCGCAGGCGCGAAGCGACCGGATCGCCGCCGAAGGCAGGTTCCGCCAGGCTTCCGGAGCGCAGGCGCGCTCGGCCGCGATCAGCGACCCCACCGTCCAGGCGCTGCAGCAGCAGCGGGCGGCGCTCGAGGCGCAATATCAGCAGAAGCTCGCGTTGTTCCGTCCCGAGTTCCCGGAGATGGTGCAGCTGCGCAACCAGATCGACACCCTGGTCCGGGAAATCTCCAGCCAGAGGCAGAACGTCTCCGGCTCGGCGTCCGGCAGCCTCCAGGCGGACTACCAGGCCGCGCTGGCGCGTGAGCGGGCCCTCGAGGCCAAGGTGAACGAGAACAAGGCCGCTCTCATGGATCTGCGGGGGCGGAGCATCCAGTACACCATCCTCCAGCGCGAGGTGGACACCAACCGGAGCCTCTACGACGCGCTTCTCCAGCGCTTCAAGGAAGTCGGCGTCGCCGGCGGAGTCGGCGCCAACGTCGTCTCGGTCGTCGACCGGGCGCAGGTGCCGGGCGGTCCGTTCAAGCCCAACCTGCCGCTGAACATCGCCATCGGCCTGTTCGTCGGACTTCTGCTCGGCTTCGGCACCGCCTTCGCGATCGAGTGGATCGACGATACGATCAAGACTCCGGACGATCTCGCCGCCAAGCTCGGGCTCGCCTCGCTGGGAGTCATTCCCGGCGTCGGCAAGGGCCTGGCGGTGCGCGAGCAGCTCGAGGACCCGCGTTCGCAGGTTTCGGAAGCCTATCAGTCGGTCCGCACGGCGCTGCAATTCTCGACCGATCACGGCGTGCCGCGAAGCCTTCTGGTGACCAGCACCCGGGCCTCCGAAGGCAAGTCGAGCACCGCGCTCGCTCTCGCCCAGACGCTCGCCAGCCTCGGCTCCAGCGTTCTTCTGATCGACGCGGACCTGCGCAAGCCGACCTTCCGCGGGCCGAGCTCCACCAGCCAGGGCCTGTCGAGCCTGCTCGCCGGCGCCAAGGGAGTCGCCGAATGCGTCCACCCGACGCAGATGGAGCGGCTCTTCCTGCTGCCCGCAGGTCCGATCCCGCCCAACCCGGCCGAGCTGCTCGCCTCCGGCCGTTTCCGGGAAATCCTGGAAGAGGCCATGGCCAAGTTCGACCACATCATCATCGACAGCCCGCCGGTGCTCGGCCTCGCCGACGCTCCGATGCTCGCATCGAGCACGGAGGGCACGTTGATGGTGATCGAGGCGGGCGCGATCCGCCGCGCCGCCGCGCTGAATGCGGTCAACCGGCTCAGGGCCTCCGATGCGCGGCTGATGGGCGCCATCCTGACCAAGTTCAACGCCCTCAAGGTCGGCTATGGCTACGGCTACGGCTATGGTTACGGCGAGGATGCTTACGCCTATCGCGAAGGCGATGAGCCGAAGAAGCAGATCGAGCTCCTGAAGAGCTGATCGTGGGTGACGGCATTCAGGGGGAGGCCGGAAGCTCCGGGCGGCGAATCGCCGCCTGGAGCCTCGCCGCCGTGTCCCCGCTGATCGCGTGGCTGGTCGTCAAGGCGGCCGCGATGGGCATGTCCACGGCCACCGCCGTCGCGATGGCGCCGTTGCCGCCGGCCCATCCCGGCCCGACGCTCAAGGTCCTCGGCGCGCTCGTCCAGCAGCCCGGCCTCCCGGTGACCGGCGAAGTGCAGCAGTCGGCGAGGGATGGGCTCGAAATCCTTCCGCTGGCTTTCGAGCCCTTCTTCGTCGCGGCGCGCGCGGCCGAGCAGAAGCGGGACCTTCCCCGCGCCATCGCGCTGCTCGAAGAGGCGCGCCGCCGCCGGCCGACCTACCCGGCGGTGCGAATGCAGCTTGCCGCTTATTATACCAATGCAAAGCGCTACAATGAGGCGCTTTCCGAGATCGACGTGATCCTGCGCCGCAACGAGGAGCTCCGGCCCGCCCTGCTCCCCGAGCTCACCAAGCTGATCGCCGACCCGCGCGGCCGCCAGGCCCTGTCGGTGATCCTCGCCGGCAACCCGCCCTGGAGGGACGAATTCTTCGCCGTCGCCGGCACTCGCAAGGTTGCCCCGGCCCACGCCCGCGACCTCCTGCAGCGGATCCGCGCATTGAAGCCGAACGGAAACTTGCGGCTCGAAAACCAGCTGGTTCTGCAAAGTCAGTCCGCGACGGGCGATTATTCCGGCGCACGGCAGACCTGGCTCGCGGCCCTTCCGGAAAGCGAGCGGGCCGGGAGCCGCTTCGTGTTCGACGGCGCTTTCCGGGGCGTTCAGGCGCCGAAGCCGTTCAGCTGGCAATTCCATGACGCGGAGGCGGGCCGGGCGGAGCCCGCCAAGGACGGGCAGAGGACCTATCTCGACGTCGCCTATTTCGGCGGCCGGGCGCTGATCCTCGCTGAGCAGACGCTCGCTCTGGCGCCCGGCCGCTATACGATCTCGGCGATCGCCAGGAGCCCGAACGGGATCACGTCGGGTCAGCTCTTCTGGCGTCTCAACTGTCAGCCGGGCGGCGCTCAAATAGGAATGCTCGACCTGTCCAGGGCCGCTTCGAACGATCGCCGCTTCACCGCGGCCTTCACCGTCCCGGCCTCCGGCTGCGCGGGGCAGACTCTGGCACTCGCCGCCGAACCGGGAGACGTGGCGACCGTCGCCAACCTGGAGATCCCACGTGTGGAGATCGGTCGATGAAGGGCCGCTTCCCGGCCTTTGCCGCGGGTGGCTATCTCGCCGCCTGCCTGCTTCTCGGCGGCGCGAGCGCGGCCGGAGCGGCGGCGAACGCGCTTCTTCAGCTGCTGGGCCTGGGCCTGATCCTGACGCTCCTCTTCCGGCGCGATTTCACGCTGCCCCACGGTTCCAGGGGGCCGCTCTGGATCGGCGCCGGACTTCTGCTGGTCGGCCTCCTCAGCCTGATTCCGCTCCCCGGCGGCCTGGGGTCGGGACTGCCGCTCCGAGCTGAGCTGGTCGAAGCGTTCCGGCTGATGGGACTTACGACCTCCTCGCTCGCGGCGTCGCTGGCGCCCCCGGCGACCCTCTATTCCTTGCTCCATCTGCTTCCGGCGGCGGCAATGTTCCTGCTGGTGCTCCAGCTGCCGAACGAGGATCGGCGGCGGCTCCCGCCGGTGCTGCTCGCGATCGCCGGGGTTTCGGTGGTGCTTGGGGCCTTCCAGCTGATGGGCGGGCCCGGCTCACCGCTGCGCCTCTACACGATAACGAACGTGACCTCCCCGGTCGGCTTCTTCTCCAATGCCAATCACGAAGCGACCTTGCTGCTGTGCGCGCTGCCGCTCGCCGCCTTCATCGCCGGGCGGATGGCGACACGCCGCTCCCGCTCCAAGCGCAGCGGCGGAGCGATCATCAGCGTCGCCGTCGCCATCTTCATCCTCGCCGGAATCGCGATCAGCGGCTCCAGCGCCGGCTACGCGCTTGCCGTGCCGACCGCCCTGGCGAGCTTCCTCATCTACCGGCGCTCGGTCGCCGGCCGTGTCGCCAAGGGCTGGTGGGCGGCGCTCGCGGGCGCCGCGGTCCTGTTCGCCCTCGCCGGACTCCAGGGGCCGCTGGGCAAGGAGGCCTTTGAGGCCGATGTCACCTCGCAACCGTCGAGCCGCCGGGTTCTGGCCGCGACGACGACCGAGATCATCCGCGATTCCTTCCCGCTGGGCACCGGCCTCGGCACCTTCTCGACCGTCTACCGGCGCTACGAGGATCCGAACCGGATGACTCGGCAATATGTCAATCATGCCCATAACGACTATCTGGAAGCGGTGCTGGAGCTTGGGGCGGCCGGCGTTCTCCTCATCCTGGCCTTCCTCTTCTGGTGGGGACGGCGCTCCTGGCAAGCGTGGATGCGCGACTTCCCGGGCGCCGGGCTCGCCCGCGCCGGGTCCGCTATGGTCGGGATCGTCCTTGCCCATTCCATCGTCGATTACCCGATCCGCACGGCGGCGATCGCCGCGGTCTTTGCGCTCGGCTGCGCGCTGATGGTGCCGCCGGTGACCCGGCGCAGCCGGGAAGAGCCGGACGAGGAGGATGGTTCGGCGCCGCTTCGGCACATCGAGGCCGCATGAGCCTCCCTTCGGGGAGCTGAAGATCGAAGGAGCTTTGACGACGTGCTGATCGAACGGGCCCCGCTGGCCGACCTGCTCGTGCTGACGCCCAAATTCCACCGCGACGAGCGCGGCTTCTTCACCGAAAGCTACAACCGGCGCGCCTTCGACGAGGCGGTCGGCTCCAGGATCGAGTTCGTCCAGGACAATCACAGCCGCTCGACCCGCGGCGTGCTTCGAGGCCTCCATTACCAGCTGCCGCCGAGCGCGCAGGGCAAGCTGGTGCGGGTGGTGGCCGGCGAGATATTCGACGTCGCCGTCGACATGCGCCGGGCCTCGCCGAGCTTCGGCCGCTGGTTCGGCCTCGTCCTGTCCGCGGAGAAGGGAAACCAGCTGTGGATCCCGGCCGGCTTCGCCCACGGCTTCCTCACCCTCAGCGAGTCGGCGGACGTCCTCTACAAGGCCTCGGATTATTACGACCCGGCCTGCGAGCGCTCGGTGGCCTGGAACGACCCGGAAATCGCCATCGCGTGGGACCTCGCGGCCGAGCCGATCGTGTCGGGCAAGGATGCCGCCGCACCGCCGCTCGCCGCCGCCGAGGCGTTCGGCGACTCCGACGGCCGATGAGCATCTCGAGGCACACGAGCTACAATCTCCTCGGTGCCCTGCTCCCGCTCGGGATCGCCTTGGTCACGGTCCCGCTCTACCTCGACGTCGTCGGCCCGGAGCGGTACGGCCTGCTCTCCATCTGCTGGCTCCTGCTCGGCTATTTCGGCCTCTTCGATTTCGGAATCAGCCGCGCGGTGTCGCAGAAGATCGCCTCTCTTCGCGAGCAGGGCGACGGCGCCCGGAGCGAAACCTTCTGGACCGGACTTGCCCTGACCCTGGCCCTTGCGGCGATCGCGATCCCCCTGAGCTTCCCGCTCGCCGAGCTCGCCCTGACCTTCATCGACATACCCGCCGGACCTCTCGGCGGCGAGGTCGGGCGGGCGGTGCCCTGGCTCGCCGCGGTCCTGCCCGTGGCCCTTGTCGGCGCCCTGCTCAACGGAGTGCTCACCGGCCGGGAGCGCTTCGGCGCTCTCAACCTGATCGAAGGCGCGGCCAACGTCCTGCTTTCCGTGGTTCCGCTGTCGCTCGCCTGGATATTCGGTCCGGAGCTGTGGCTACTGCTCGCCGGCTCCCTGGCCGCCAGGCTGTTCTCGCTCACCCTGCTCGGCGCCGTCTGCGCCCGCGCCGTGCCCGTGGGCCGGCCGCGCTTCCGCCGCGACCTGGTCAGGCAGCTGGCCGGCTATGGCGGCTGGGTGAGCGTCTCCAGCCTGGTGGGACCGCTGCTCGCCATGTGGGACCGGTTCGCGATCGGAGCCGTGCTCGGCCCGAAGGCGATCTCCGTCTACGTCATCCCCTTCTCCGTCGCCATCCGGCTGATCATGGCGCCGGCGGCGCTCACCAACGCGCTCTTCCCGCGATTCGCGGTCGCGTCGAAGGAGGATCTGGAGAGGCTGTGCCTGACCGCCCTCACCGCCGTGTCGGTGGTGATGACCCCCGCCGTGCTGGTCTCGATCCTCTGCTCGGGCCCCTTCTTCAGCCTCTGGCTGGGCCGCGAATTCGGCGCTCCGGCGGCGGATATCGCCTACATCCTCCTGCCCGGGATCTGGGCGAACGGCCTCGGGCTGGTGGCGCTGTCGATCCTTCAGGGCCAGGGGAAGCCGAAGTTCGTCGCCCTGGCGCACCTCGCCGAAACCCTTCCCTATGCCGGGCTGCTCTATCTGGGACTGACCTATTTCGGGCTTGCCGGCGCCGCTCTGGCCTGGAGCGTCCGGGTCGCGGCCGACGCGCTGATCCTGATCCGGCTGGCGCGGGCGCCGATGGCCCGGCTGGCGCCTCTGCTCCTCCCGGCAGGCCTGGTCGCCGCCGCGGCCGCCGCCGCGTTCCTGCTTCCGCTCGATTCGATCGCGCGCTGGGTGGTCCTCGTGCTTCTCCTCGCCGCGGGCACCTTCGATTCCTGGCGGCGGCGTCCCGAAGCGCTCGACCAGTTCGTCCGCGGGGCGGCGGCCCGCCTGAGCCGCACGGCCTCCCCCGCCCGCCGCTAGCGCCGGAACGGGCGCCCGAGCCGGCTCGACAGGGCCCGGCCCAGCAGAGGCAGCCCCGAGACCAGGAAAGTCGTGCAGGTGGTCCGGACCCACCGGGTCCTGAACGCGCGCCGATATTTGGCGATGGCGGCCCGGCGAGCGGCGTAGAAGCGCGCATCGGTGTTGCCGGCGCTCTTATGCCTGAGGTGGAAGTCGATCACATAGGCGCTTCGTCCGAGCATGTCGGCGACGATGCACAGATCCGCCCCGTAGAGATGGAAGCCCCGCATGTCGTGCGAGACGGCGAGATTGGCGTCGCGCCGCACGAGGATGAAATTCTCGTCCAGCGCCGCCGCCCGGGCGGGAAAAGGGCCGATCGCCTGGTCCGATCCGTGCGGGTCCGAGATCCGGAGCGCCAGCTTGCCGGTCTCGGCCCCTCCCGCATTGCCGCACAGGGCCCAGGCGGGATCGAGCGAATCGAGCTCCGCCAGCCGCTCCTCCAGCGCCGGGCGGCCCTGATCGAGGAGGAGGATGTCCTGGTGGCACAGGATGACATAATCGCCCGCGGCCTCGGTCAGGAAGAGATTGTAGCCCGCGAAGGCGTCGAAGGCGTTGCTCTCGCTATTGTCGAGGTAGAGGAACTCGCAGTCGGCGGCGCCGAACCCCCGCTCCCGGAAGGATTGGACCATCTCGCCATATTCGGCGAGGTCGGTCACCAGCGTGCAGATCGAGTAGCGGACCCTGCCGCCGCTCGGCCGGTCCGCCCGCCGAGGCTCCGGCGCGGCTGTTGTCGAGGCTTGGATCATGCGGCTTCTTAGCCGTCCCTCCGCCGCGCGCAACTTTGCTGAGGTTGACAGGCTCCGCGCGGGCCGACCATGGGCTTCGAAATGGCAGACGAGCACATCCGCACGGGCGCGAAGGAGCTGCGCGACTTCTACTCCGCGAAGGACTCGGCCTATTTTTCGGGCGTCCGCTCGGACATATTGGAGGAGCTGCCGCGGGATCCGGCGGCCCGCATCCTGGAGATCGGCTGCGGCACCGGCGCCACCGGCGAAACCGCCCTCGCCACCGGCCGCGCCGGCTTCTACCGGGGAGTCGAATTCGATCCGGAATCGGCGGAGCGCGCCCGCTCCGTCCTCACCGACGTCGTCTTCGCCAACGTCGAGACGATCGACCCGGCGCTGATCGCCGATTCCTACGATGTCCTGATCCTCAGCGAGGTGCTGGAGCATCTGATCGACCCCTGGGGCGTGATGAAGGCGCTGGCGCCTTTCGTGAAGCCGGGCGGACGGGTCTATGCCAGCTCCCCCAACATCTCCCACCACAAGGTGATCCGGTCGCTGCTCGCGGGCCGTTTCGACTATGAAGTGTCCGGAGTGATGGACCGGACCCACGTCCGCTGGTTCACCCCCGCCACCTACCGGGCGATGTTCGAGGAGGCGGGCTTCGAGACCGTCTCCGTCGGTCCGGTGGCGCCCTATCCGCGCAAGGCGCGGCTGATCAACCGGCTCAGCGGCGGCCGGCTCGCCCACCTCTTCCAGGTCCAGATCATGTACAAGGGGCGCAAGGCCGGTCCCGGCCGCCCCGGCGCGGAATGACTCCGATCGTCTCGGTGGCGCTGGCGACCTATAACGGCCGCGCCTATCTGCCGGAGCAGCTGGCGAGCCTGGCGGCGCAGACTCGCCGCCCCGACGAGCTCGTCGTCTGCGACGACGGCTCGAACGACGGCACGGTGGAGCTGCTCGAGGAATTCGCCCGCACCGCCCCCTTCCGGGTCCGCATCTACCGCAACGAGCGCAATCTCGGAGTGCTTCGCAATTTCGAAAAGGCGCTGTCGCTGTGCGAGGGCGACATCGTCTTCCTGTCCGACCAGGACGATGTCTGGCTCACGGACAAGATCGAAACGGTGGTCGCGCTCTTCGAGAAGGACCCGGGCGCGCTCGCAATCGTCAACGACAAGCTGATCGCCGACGAGGATCTCGTTCCCACGGGCGCGACCATGCTCGGCAACATCCGCGGCTTCGGCTCTCCCGACGGCAATTTCGTCGCCGGCTGCTGCTCCGCCTTCCGCCGCGAGTGGCTGAAGATCGCCTTGCCCATTCCGAAAGGCGCGATCGCCCACGACACCTGGCTGGTCGGCCTCGCCCACCGGCTCCAGGTGGCGTCCATCTGCGAGCGGCCGCTCCAATATTACCGGCGCCACGGCGCCAACGTCTCCCAGAACGCCTATAGCGAGCGGCGCCGGGTGGGCTTCGCCCGCCGCCTGGCGGTGGAGATCGGAGCCGTCCTCAAGCGCTCGAAGAGCGATTCGGAAGCTTATTGGCGGCCCTTCCTCGACTCGCACGATGCCGAAGCCCGTCGCATCGGCGAGCGCCGCGAAGAGCTCGATCGCCTCGGCCTCGCCGGCAAGGCGGACTCGGCGGCCCGGCTGCTCCGCCGGCAACATGAAACCATGGCCGAACGCCACCGGCTGGCCTCGGCCCCGCTCCCAGGCCGCGCCGCCGGCGTCTGGCGATTGTGGCGGTCGGGCGGATACGCGGCCTTCTCGGGCTGGAAGAGCGCGCTCAAGGACCTGCTTCAGTAGAGGGCTGAAACTCGCGTCATCCCGGCGAAAGCCGCGATCCCGGGCCGGAAAGTCCCTGCGGGTCTCCCCGAGACCCTCGGCTTTCGGCGGGGTGACGGGGGCGTTGATCGAAGACCCTACCGCATCTGCGTGAGCACGAAGGCATAGGCTTGCGCGATCTCGCGAAGGCGCTCCCACCGGCCGGATTTGCCGCCATGGCCCGCGCCCATGTTGATCTTGAGCAGCAGGAGGTTGCCGTCGGTCTTGGTGGCTCGAAGCTTCGCCGCCCATTTCGCCGGCTCCCAATAGGTGACCCGCGGATCGTTGAGGCCGCCGGTGATCAGCATCGGCGGATAGGCCTGGGCCTTGACCTGGTCGTAGGGGCTGTAGCTCCGGATCAGCTCGAACGCTTCCTTGTCCTCGATCGGATTGCCCCATTCGGGCCATTCGCCCGGAGTGAGCGGCAGGCTCTCGTCCAGCATGGTGTTGAGGACGTCGACGAAGGGCACATCCGCGACCACCGCGCCCCATAGCTCCGGATCGGTGTTGGCGACCACGCCCATCAGCTCGCCGCCCGCCGAGCCGCCGGAGACGGCAATGTTTCCGGGACGGGTGAACCCCTGGGCGATCAGGCCCCGGGCGGCGTCGACGAAGTCGGTGAACGTGTTCATCCTCTTGTCGAGCTTGCCATCCAGCGCCCACCCGTGCCCGAGATCGTCGCCCCCCCTGATATGGGCGACGGCATAGGCGAAGCCCCGCTCGAGAAGGCTGATTCGGCTGGTCGAGAAATCCGGCGGGACGGCGTAGCCGTAGGCGCCGTAGGCGTAGAGGAAGAGCTTGCCGCTGCCGTCCCTCGGGAAGCCCCGGGGATAGACGACGGAGACCGGCACCTGCTTGCCGTCGCGCGCCGGCACCATCAGCCGCTCGGTGCCGAACCGCGAGGGATCGTAGCCCGAAGGGATCTCCTGCACCTTGAGGGTTTCGAGCCGGCGATCGGCTGCGTGGTAATCGTAGATGGTCAGCGGAGTGACCATCGAGGAATAATATAGGCGGTAGGCTTGCGGCGCATATTCCGGATTGCTGGCGAAGTCCGCCGAATAGGCGGCCTCGCCGAACGGGATCCGCTCCTCCGTCCCGTCATAGGCGCGCAGGCGGAGCTGATCGAGGCCGTCGACCCGTTCGGTGATGGCGAGATGATCCCGGTAGGCGGAAAAGCCGCGCAGGTAGACCCGGTCGGACCCTTCGATCACCGTCGTCCAAGCCTCCGGCCTGGAAGGATCGGCCTCGGCGAGCCGGAAGTTGACATGATCGTCGTTGGTCAGGATCCACAGCTTCCCATGCGAGGCGTCGGCGGCATATTGCCGTTTCTCCAGGCGCGGCGAGATGAGGGTGAGCGGCGCCAGCGGATCCCCGGCGGGGACGAAGCGGACCTCGGTAGTCGAATTGTCGCCGGTCGCGATGAAGATCAGGCTGCGGTCCTGGGACCTGGAGACCTGCACGGTGAAGCCGAGCTCCTCGGTCTCCTCGTAGAGTGTCACGTCTTCCGACACCGGCCGTCCGAGGCGATGGTAGCGCGCCCGGTAGCTTCGCCACTGCTCGTTGACCTCGGTGAAGACGATCCCGGCGCTGTCGC
This sequence comes from Allosphingosinicella sp., assembly GCA_036387555.1. Taxonomy (GTDB): domain Bacteria; phylum Pseudomonadota; class Alphaproteobacteria; order Sphingomonadales; family Sphingomonadaceae; genus Allosphingosinicella. Next base: position 21,805 of record DASVTN010000045.1, read on the forward strand.
TGGTCCAGACCGGTTCCCCGATCGCCACGTCCGTCACCGTCTCGATATCCTCGCCGGTGGCGAGGTCGCGGATGCGCAGATCGAAACGCTCGGAGCCGCTGTCGTCGACGAGAGTCGCGGCGAGGCGGCCGTCGGGGCTCAGCGCAAGCTTTCCGAGACGGAAATATTCCTTGCCCTCGGCTTCCGCCGGCTCGTCGAAGATCGTCTGCTCGGCGCCGCCGCCGGCGGGCCGGCGATACCAGGTGCGATATTGCGCGCCGGGCTTGAACGCCCACCAGTAGAGCCAGTCCCCGTCGCGCATCGGTACCGAGGATTCGTCTTCCTTGATCCGGCCCTTCATCTCTTCGAACAGGGTTTCGACGAGCTCGGCGTGGGGCGCCATCGCGGCTTCGAAATAGGCGTTCTCGGCCTTCAGATAGCCGAGCACCTCCTCGTCCTCGACCTTCGGATAGCCCGGGTCCTTCAGCCAGGCATAGCAATCCTCGACTGTGTGGCCGTGGCGTTCGTAGCTGTAGGGGCGCGGCTCGGCGCGGGGCGGATCTGGAAGGGTCATGCTCTCTTTCGTGCTGAGGCGGGCTGGTCTATTCGCCCGGAAAGCCCATAGCGACGCCTGAGGATTTTGCCATGTCGACCTACGAAGCCCGTCTCGCCGCCCTGCGCGAGCAGCTCAAGTCGGATCGCCTCGACGGCTTCGTCGTGCCACTCACGGACGAGCATATGAGCGAATATGTCGGAAGCTACGCCCAGCGGCTCGCCTGGCTGACGGGTTTCCAGGGCTCGGCCGGGGCCGCGGCGGTGCTTCCGCAGGAGGCCGCGATCTTCGTCGACGGGCGCTATACCCTTCAGGTGCGCGATCAGGTCGACGGACGGCATTGGAGCTACCAGTCGGTGCCTGAGACGAGCATCGCCGAATGGCTCGGCGCCCACGCGCCGGACGGCGGCCGGATCGGCTACGATCCCTGGCTCCACACCAGGGACTGGGTGGCCCGGGCGAAGGAGGCGCTCGCCGGCAAGGGCGCCGAGCTGGTGCCGGTCCAGCGCAACCCGATCGACGCCGTCTGGGCCGACAAGCCCCAGCCTTCCAAGGCGCGGCTGGCCGTCCACCCCGACGTTTTCACCGGCAAATCCTCCGCCGCCAAGCGCCAGGAGATGGCCGACTGGCTGCACAAGCAGAAAGCGGACGCGGCGGTGCTTTCCGCCCTCGATTCGATCGCCTGGACGTTCAACGTCCGCGGCCAGGACGTCGAGCACACGCCCGTCGCCCTCTCCTTCGCGATCGTCAACGAAGACGGCACGGCGGATATGTTCATCGCTTCGGAAAAGATCGGCGACGACGTTCGCCAGCATCTCGGCAACGGGGTCCGGATCCACGAGCGCCACGCCTTCGAGCCGCACCTTCGCTCGCTTGCCGGCAAGACCGTCATCGCCGATCCGGAGCGGGCGGTGGCGGCCATTTTCGAGGCGCTCGAGAAGGCCGGGGCGAAAGTCGTCCAGAAACGCGACCCCTCGGTCCTACCCAAGGCCATCAAGAACCAGGCGGAGATTGAAGGCCACCGCGCCGCTCAGACCCGCGACGGCGCCGCCTTGAGCCGCTTCCTCCACTGGCTTTCGGTGGAGGCGCCGAGGGGCGGGGTGGACGAGCTGATCGCGGCCGCGAAGCTCCAGCAATTCCGCCAGGAATGCGGCGATCTTCGCGACACCAGCTTCGACACCATTTCGGGGGCGGGACCGAACGGAGCGATCGTCCACTATCGGGTGAGCGAGGAAACCAACCGCGGGCTGGAGATGAACTCCCTCTATCTGGTCGATTCCGGCGGCCAGTATCCGGACGGCACCACCGACGTCACCCGAACGGTCGCGATCGGCGAGCCGACGGCCGAGATGCGCGACCGCTTCACCCGGGTGCTCAAGGGCCACATCGCCGTCGCCCGCGCCGTCTTCCCGGAAGGCACGCGCGGAAGCCAGCTCGACAGCTTCGCCCGCCGGTTCCTGTGGGAGGCGGGCCTCGATTACGCCCATGGCACCGGCCACGGCGTGGGCGCCTATCTCTCCGTCCACGAAGGGCCGCAGCGAATCTCCCCCGCTGGCTCCAGCCAGTCCGGCGGCGACGAGACCCTGCGCGCCGGGATGTTCCTGTCCAACGAGCCGGGTTACTACAAGACCGGCGAATACGGGATCCGGATCGAGAATCTGATCCTGGTCGAGCCGCGCGAGATCGAGGGCGCGGAGAAGAAGATGCTCGGCTTCGAGACCCTCACTTTCGCGCCGATCGACCGGACGCTGATCGAGGCGGGGATGCTGTCGTCCGAGGAGCGCGACTGGCTGAACGCCTATCACGCCAGGGTGCTGGAGGTGGTGGGGCGGCAGCTCGACGGCGAGGCGCGGGCCTGGCTCGAAGGGGGCTGCGCGCCGCTCTAGCCGGACGTCATCCCGGCGGAAGCCGGGACCTCGGGTCGAAAAGTCTCAGCGGGCCTCCCCCAGGTTCCGGCTTTCGCCGGCATGGCGGGGCGACTCCTCCTCCCCGGGCGGCCGGTCCTCCCCCCGCGCCTGCGCCTTCCTTCGCCGCAGGTTCTCCCGAAGCGCTTCGGCCAGCCGCTTCTCCCGTTCCTCGTCGAGCTTCGCCATGACTTACCTTGACATTCCACCGCCCCCCCGGCCATAGCGCCGCCTCTCCCGCGGGTCATCAAAGCAAGTTTTGATGGGAAGCCGCCTGGCGAGATGCTGCCGTAGCTCAGTGGTAGAGCGCATCCTTGGTAAGGCTGAGGTCGTGAGTTCAATCCTCACCGGCAGCACCATTTCTTCTCGGAAAAGACGCGGACGGCCGGACCCTTAGGGATCCGGCCGCCTCGGCCTAACCCCGTCCTCCCGGCGAAAGCCGGGATCTCGGGGAGACCCGCCGAGACTTCTCGTCCTGGGGTCCCGGCTTTCGCCGGGATGACGGGGGCGGCCCTCCCCCTCCCCCTACAGGATGAAGTCGCTGCTGGTGATCGGGTCGGGCGGGTTGATGACCAGGACGACCTCGAAGTCGGACACGCCGTCGCCGTTGGTGTCGCCCTGGACCAGCCAGACCGGACCGCCCAGCGAGATGTTCTCGAAGCGAAGCTCTCCGGCCGTGCCGCTGAAGGCGGCGTTGCCGACGAAGTTGAACGCCTGGTCGCCCGCGACGAGCGTGTTGGCGTCGATCCTCGACAGGTCGACGAGGTCGCCGGCGTTGAAGTCCTGGATGCCGTCACGTTCCGTGGAGTTCGATTCCGCCACATTATTGTAGCGGAAGACGTCGTTGCCCGCCCCGCCGGTCAGGGTGTCGCCCCGCAGCCCGCCGAAGATCTGGTCGGCGCCGGCGCCGCCGGTGAGGACGTCGTTGCCCGCGCCGCCGAAGAGCCGGAAGCTGCCGTCGGTCTCGTCGGAGCCGTTGAACGCCAGGCTTTCCTCCGACCCGAGCGTGCTTGCGTTGACCGTGAAGGTCATCCCGCCGGCAAGCAGATCGTTGTCCCAGGTGATGCTGTAGTCGAACTCGGTGCCGCCGCCGCGCGCATAGCGCTCGTCGCCGGCGCCCGATACGGTGAGGTTCTCGACGTTGGCGAGAGCACCGGCATAGCCGGCCTGGGTGAAGTCGACCGTGTAATTGCCGCGAAGGAAGAGGCCGTCATAGCCGCCGCCGCCATCGACCGTGTCGCCTTGGGCGAAGCGGCCCGGGGCGAAGAAGAAGATGTCGTTGCCCGCGCCGCCGGTCAGATCGTCCTTGCCCCTGCCGCCGTAGACGACGAACTTCGCGTCCGTCTCCGCCGATCCGTCGAACGTGAAATTCTCGTCGGCCAGGAGCGCGGACCCGTTGATACGGGCCTGGATGCCGGCGGCGAAGTTGGCGTCGGCGGTCGTGAGGACATAGTCGTAGAGGTTCGTGCCCGGATCGCCAAACCCGGTGTTGGTCCCGGCAAGGATCGAGATGTTCTCGATGCCGCTGACCGAGCCGTCCAGAGTCAGCCCGCCGCTATAATCGCCCTGGAGGATGATTGTATCGGCTCCGGAGCCGCCGTCGACATTGTCAGCCGCGGTCAGGGCGCCGCCGAAATAGAAGGCGTCGATGCCTGCCATGCCGCTCACCGTGTCGTCGCCGCCGTCCTGCAGCCGGATGATGTCCGTGCCGGCGCCGACGGTCACGATGTTGTCGCCCGAATTGGCCCTAAGGTCCTGGCCGGTCGCCAGCGTGCCGGTCAGGTTCTCGACATTGGCTTGCGCCTCCATCGAGTAGACGGCGAGACCCGTGCGGATCTCGTCCGTCCCCGCCAAATCCGCTTCCGCGACACTGTCCAGCTGGCTGTCGACGATGAAGATGTCGTTCCCGGTCCCGCCGCTCATCGCGTCGTTGCCGGCGCCGCCGTCGAGATAATCGTCGCCCGCATTGCCGATGAGGATGTCGTCCCCCTCCAGCCCGGAGAGGACGTCGTTACCGGCCGCGCCCCTCAGCAGATCCGCTACCTGCGAGCCGTCCGTGTCGAAGACCGTCGTCACTGCGATGTTCTGATCGAGCTTCACGCCCGAGGCGTTCGGGTCGGTGGTATCGACCGCCGGGACGGAGTTATTCTCGATCAGGATGGAATCCGGCGCGACGCTGTCGTTCACATAGACGCCAACGTCGGTGCCGCCGACCGTATTGCCGGTGACCTCCCCGCCGCTGACCGCGAGGCCGTTCTGGTAAATCCAGACACCGACGACTTTGGAAGCGGCGCTTTCCGCGTTCGTGCCGGTCAGGCTGTTGCCGGTGATTGCGAGATCGGTGTTGCTCGAGGCGAGGATGATCCCGGAATAGGCTCCCGCGGGACCGGCGTAGCCGATTTCGCTGATCGTGTTCCCGGATATCGTGCCTGTGGAGCGGTTGATGGAAATGCCGTTCTGCGCGATCACAGTCTGGGCTCCGCCGCCGGTGATGGTGACGCCGGTGATCGTGACGTCCGCGCGCACGAAGGTCGCGCCCTGCTTCTGGAAGTCGGTGATCGATCCGCCCGTCATGGTGAAGGCGAGCATCGAATCGTTGTCGACCACGAGGCCGACCCCTCGCTGAACGCCGTCGACGAGCGGATGGCCGCCCGCCGTCGTGCCGCCCGGATAGGGATCGCGCACGCCGGTGATGTCGACGCCAAGCAGGGTGCCGGACGCATTGCGATAATATACGCCGTAGAAATTCGCGATTCCGGCGCCTCCGCCTTCGTCGACCGTGGTGCCGGCGCCGTGGCCGTCGATGTCGACATTGTCGATCGTCACGTTGAGGCTGTTGAGGACGGTCAGGACGGCGTGGATCTCGCGGTCGCCGCTCGAACGCGCCGTCTCGACGAGGTCGGCGGGCGCCTGGATGGTCACCTGCGCGCCCTCGGCCGCCCGGAGGGTGAGATTGTCGCGATGATCGAGGGTCACCTGCTCGACGTAGATCCCCGCTGCGATGACGATCGAGTCGCCGTCGGCGGAGGCATTTACCGCCTCTTGAATCGTGGAATAGCCGCCGGGGCCGACGAACAGGGTTGCCATGATGCGCTTCTCCGTGAGGGGGGCCGACCCGGCGGATTGCGCGGAGAAGCGGGTTGGGGCGTGGAGCCGCGTCGCGGGGAAGTCAATGGCCGCAAGGGGCTTCTAAAACCTATCACGACCGAAAGGAAATCCGACCCGGGGCCGTAGCGGGCCTATATTCTATAGGTCGCTTTCGCTGTAGCCTGCGCATTCCATTTGCCTCCACCGCGGCCTCCTCCCGTGGGCGCGGTGATGCACTATCGCGGAGCAGAGGTGATGGGCGGAGGAGGCGCGGGCGGGGCGTCGCCGCTCGCCAGGACTTCCTGCTTGTCCTCCTTGAGGTAGAGGCGGCGTACGAGCACCAGGACCACGATCGTGAGCGGAGTTGCGAGGAGCACGCCTGGGACTCCGAACAATATGCCGGCCGCGATGATCCCGAATATCGTGACTGCCGGAGGCAGGTCGACCATCCTGTTCTGGAGCAGGGGCATGACGAGATTGCCCTGGAGCTGCTGGACCGCGATCAGGACTCCGATTGTCCATAATCCCGTGTCCGTGCCCTGACCGAAGCCCAGGACGACGGCCGGGATCGCCGCGATGAATATGCCGAGATAGGGGACGAACTCCGCCAGACCGGCGATCAGCCCGATCGCCCATGCCGCGGGTACGCCCACCAGCCAGAGGCCGAGGCCCGTGCCGATCCCGACGAAGAGCATGCCCAGCCCCTGCCCTTTCAGCCAATTGCGCAACGAGACGGAGATGGCGTCGAGCGTTTCCGCGACGGAGGCGCGAGCCTGGGTCGGCATCATGCGCAGCAGGCCGGTCGAATAGAGGGTCGGCTGGGCGGCAAGATAAAGGCCGCCGACCAGGACGAGCACGAGTCCCGACACTGCGCCGCCGACCGCGGCAAGCGCCGCCGTCGCGGCGTTGACGATGGCTTGCCCGCTGGGCGCCACGCCTTCGGCGCGTTCGAGGATGGAGGCTCCCATCGCCGAAGTGCGCATCCGCACCTCCAAGTCGGCCCAGGCGGCCGGAAGCCGGGTTCCAAGCTCGGCGAATTCGGACTGCATCGTGGCGCCGAAGAAAGCCACGGCCCCACCGATCAAGGCCAGCAGCCCGACCACGACCAGCCCCAGAGAGACGGCGAAGGGCAGGTTCGTGCGCCTTCGTACCGCGTTGGTGAAGGTCAGCAGGATGAGCGACACCAAGGCGCAGGCGAAAAGCAGCAAGAGAAGGTCTACGAGCAACCAGACGACATAGGCGGCAGCCAGGGTCGCAAGCACCACCACCGTCGCACGGAAGACCCTCCGTTCGAGGTTTTCGCGGGGCGGCGCATGAGGGGTCTCCTCCTGCGAGATCGTGTCCGATTGTTCCGAGAAATTGGGCATGAAGTGCCTCGGCATGGAATTGCGAGCCCCATAACGCCGAAGCTCATCCCCGCGTCAATCGGGCTCTAGGTTCGGCCCGGTTCAGTTGGAATTGTTTCCGGCGGAGGCCGGGCCCCAGTCGCACCGCCCGTGCCGCTCTAATGGAATGCTGCGCTGACGATCTCGGCCCGGAAGAAAGGGAGGTAGTCCTCGGTCCCGAAATGATTGCCTACTTCGAGGCTGCTGGGGATTGTATAGCCCCCGAAGCTGCGCTCGGCCGCGACGCTTCCGCCGAAGGGCTGGAGCTTGAAAACGCCCTTCGGATTCGCGTTCGACCAGCGCTGGCCCACGATCTTCCGGACCCCCCCGTCGGCAGCAAGGGTGAGGTCGAGAACGATCTCCGGGTCCACCCGCTGAAGGCGCACACGCGCTGTGTTTTTGCCCGTCTGCTCCCAAATCACCTTGTTCGCGGGAAGCAGGCTCGGCGGCACCCAGATGGACTCGATCGCCGAGCGGAAC